>DATGXZ010000445.1:0-2577 GCA_035298445.1 Flavobacterium sp. | reverse complement strand
ACGAGCACCAATTGAAGTTTCACCTTGATGGGGCCCGTTTGTGGAACGCCCTTGTTGTGAAACGTGATAATCCCAAAACATACGGTACGCTATTCGATACGATTTCAGTTTGTCTGTCAAAAGGATTGGGCGCACCCGTGGGATCACTGTTGGTGTCCGATGCTGAAACGATACAGCGCGCGCTCCGCATCCGGAAAGTACTCGGTGGCGGGATGCGGCAGGCCGGGTATCTGGCCGCAGCCGGACTCTACGCGCTCGACCATCACGTGGCGCGTTTGGCGGAAGACCATCGGCGGGCGCGCGAAATCGCAACCGTATTGGACACTGTAAATTGGGTCGCAAAGGTGGAACCTGTGGAGACGAATATCGTCATTTTCTCGTTGGCGAACGGACTCGACGAAACGAAATTCCTGCAACTGCTTAAAGAGCGCAACATCCACATCAGCTCATTGGGGAAAGGGAAATTGCGAATTGTGACACACCTTGACTATAAGCAGGTTATGCACGATTATGTGTTAGAGACGTTTAAACGGATATCCATCCGTTCCAATCCTGTTTAAAACAGGCCCGGAATAGGAGGCAGGCCCTCTTTTGCAGCGGCGGCCACCTCCGCTTCATGAATTGCGGTGGCTCTCCCGATGGCCTTGTTCAGTACCAACACCAGGTAGTCTTCCAATTGCTCTTTGTCTTCGAACAACGCTTCGTCGACAGATACAGATCGGATTTCGCGGTTGGCCGTAAGCGTAACGCTGAGAAGTCCGTCAGCGCTCTTTTCCTCTAACAAAACGCTGTCAAGGCGTTTCTTGGTCGCCTCCACTTTCTTTTGGGCTTCCTGAAGCCTGCCCATCATTCCCATAAGGTCGCCGAACATGGTATGTTATTTTGCTTACAAAATTACTAAATTGCACCCTTTGCCTGTCGCCGATGCATCGTCTTTTACTTTACTCGCTTGTTTTATGTACTTTGGTCGAGTGCCAGGCGCAACAAATATCCACTTACATGCCACAAAAAACCGCAGCACCGGTCGCGAAACGTATCGCACACCGGCTTGAGAAACACGGAGATATCCGAATCGATGACTACTATTGGCTGAACGACCGCGAAAACCCCGAGGTGATTGAATACCTTAAACAGGAAAACGCCTATTACGAAGCGGAAACCGCCCACACACAAGAGTTTCGGCAACGTCTTTTCGAGGAAATGAAAGCACGTATTAAGGAAGACGATGCGTCTGTTCCGTATTTCTACAATGGTTATTGGTATATCACCCGCTTCGAGAAAGGAAAAGATTATCCCATCTATGCCCGCCGGAAGGAAACACTGGAGGCGCCCGAGGAAATTCTCTTCGACTGCAACGAACTGGCCAAAGGGCACAGTTTTTTTCAGATGGGTGTCTTGACCGTGAGTCCGGATAATAAAACCGTCTGTTTTGCCACCGATGTCGTCGGACGCCGGATTTATACCATCCGTTTCAAAAACCTCGAAACCGGTGCCATCCTGCCGCAAGAAATCACTACCACCACAGGCAGTGCTGTTTGGGCAAACGACAATACTACCATTTTCTTTACACGTCAGGACGAAAAAACACTGCGTTCCGATCGCGTGTTTCGCTACGGACTAGACACCAAAGAAGAAGTGCTGGTTTATCAGGAAAAAGACGAGACCTTTTCGCTTGACATCGCGAAGTCGAAGTCGCGAAAATACCTGATGATCGAATCGGAGAGTACGCTCACGAGCGAGTATCGTATCCTCGAGGCTGACCATCCGGAAGGGACGTTCCGGGTGTTCCAACCGCGGGTGCGGGGCGTAGAATATGAAATTTCACATTATGGGGATGCCTTTTACATCCGTACCAATAAAGATAAAGCCGAGAACTTCAAACTGATGAAAACGCCTGAGACCGCGACGGGCAGCGAACATTGGAAAGAAGTCATTCCGCACCGGGCCGAAACCCTGCTGGAGAGTTTCCTGATCTTCCGTGACTATCTGGTGATTGAAGAACGTACGGACGGACTCGCCATGTTGCAGATCCGCCCGTGGAGCGGCACACCGTATTACCTGCCCTTCGACAATGAAACGTACACCGCATCGAGCAGTACCAATCCGGAATTCGATACCGAAGTGCTGCGCTACAGCTACCAGTCGATGGCGACACCTTCATCAGTGATTGATTTCAACATGCGCACACAGGAAAAGGTCATCAAGAAGGAGCAACCGGTATTGGGCGACTTCGATAAGAACCGTTACCACGAAGAGCGGCTGTGGGCGACGGCTGCCGATGGAACGCGGATTCCGATGTCGGTGGTCTATCGCAAAGGACTCGAACGAAATGGCAAGAACCCCTGTCTATTATACGCATACGGTTCCTATGGCTATTCGCTGGATCCTTATTTCTCGTCAACGCGGTTGTCGCTGCTTGACCGTGGCTTCATTTACGTCATTGCGCACATACGGGGTGGGGAAGAGTTGGGTCGCCGTTGGTACGAAGATGGGAAGTTGCTCAAAAAGAAAAACACCTTCACCGATTTTATCGACTGCTCGAAATTCCTGATAGCCGAGAAGTATACCTCTGCTGAC
>DATGXZ010000444.1:0-3221 GCA_035298445.1 Flavobacterium sp. | reverse complement strand
TATCGCCAGTGCCGGTCGCCACATCCAATATCGCATCCGGCTGGATGTCGCTTACCATCCGCAACATCTTCTGCCGCCATTTGACGTCGGCACCAAATGAGATTACCCGGTTCAATCCATCATAGTTGCCTGATATGGTATCGAACATTTGGGTCACCTGTTCTTTCTTGCCCAGGCCCGAATCTTTATAGGGTGTTACGGTTTTTGACATGTCATCTTCTTTTCGCTACGGCATCTTCCTGACATCCGTGGCGCAAAGGTAACGGAAATTTGGTTTTGGGGGAAAGATTCGATGCGGAAGCCCGTCAGGGGGCGTTTACCTTTTTCTATGGTAGGTTTCGTAGGTAAAGTCAACCTGGTGTTTTTCGTCTTTCGGATGATACTCCGACGCTATGAGTTCCCATTCATCCGGATTGATGACGGGGAAATACGCATCGGCTTCGAACGTGCCATGTACGCGGGTCAATTCGATGGCATCGGCTAACGGCAACGCCAGGTGGTAGATCTCGCCTCCGCCGATGACATATACGTCTTCGTTTTTGGGCGCGGCCTCCAAAGCCTCTTCTATACTTTTGACGACAGTGCAGCCGGGTGCTTCATAGGATGCCTGCCGGGTAATGATAATATGATGGCGGTCGGGGAGAGGTTGGGGGAAACTTTCGAAGGTCTTCCGTCCCATAATAATGGTATGGTGGCGCGTCAGTTGCTTGAACCGCTTGAAATCATCGGGAAGGTGCCACACCAGTTGGTTGTCTTTTCCCAGTGCGTTGTTTTCGGCGGCGGCGGCGATGAGGATGGTCATGGAGTAGTTGGAGGTCAGTGGTCGGTGGTCAGTGGTCAGTGGTTGGTGGGACGCTAAGGTAGTAAAGCGATGTGACAACCCAAAATGGGGTGGGAGGGTTGAAGGTTGAGGGTTCATAGTTCATGGTTGATGGTTGATGGTTGATGGGGAGTCGTACTCACTCAAAAACCTAACACTCAAAACCAAACCCTACACCCGTTCTTCCCGTTTTAATCTTGCCTCCAGTTGTTCGATTTTCTTTTCCTGCCGGGCGATGAGGCGTTCGATCTGGTCGCGTTCCCATTCCTTGTTCATGAAGCGGTCGATGATATACACCTTAATAAAGTGTAGGATCATGAGGAAGAACCAGATGGTAATCGTCCACGGATACCAAACAACGCGATCACTTGCTGTTTCCAGGAGTTCGTTGGCGACGTACATAAACAGGCTGCCGACGAGGAACAGGACGAAGTGGTAGCACAATACTTTTTTCTGCCGGATGCGTTTTCGCGCGTTTTCGTAAAGTTCGTGGTTCATTTGTGCCATTTCGGGCGGGTTTTTGGCATTTAAAAGTAAAATTATTTTCGGGAATTAACAATTTGCACCTGATAATCCGGCAAAGGGCAAACGTTGTATGTCTGAAATTCCAAAATAATACATCGTTATCGGTTACGGATATCTTGAAAATTTAAGGAGGAAAATGCAAGAGCCTCAAAACTAAACAGATGCCGTGGAAGTTTAACGAAAACCCCTTTACTTTGCCCCGTAGAAATCTATAAACTAATAAGTTATGGCACTCAAGAAACAATTCATAAAAACAAAGCCAGTAGCGAAAGTAACCTTTTCATTCGAAGCCAAAGAAGCGACTGCCGCTTCTGTTATCGGTGATTTTAACAACTGGGATCCGAAAGCAGGTGAACTGGGCAAACTGAAAAACGGTACCTTCAAAGGTACGTTCGAAGTTCCGACCGGTGCTTCTTACGAGTTCAAGTACCTGATCGACGGTGCTTACGTAAACGAAGCAGAAGCCGATGCGTTCCAGTTCAACGCGTTTGCAGGTGCTGAAAACAGCGTACTGGCACTGTAAGTGTCACGACCTTAAAAAAGAATCCGCCTCTTGGGGCGGATTTTTTTTAGAACACTATTTTTTTCACAATCCTCTGCCCGTCAATCATCACCCTGACGGCAATCGGTTGTTGCTGTATTCGTAAGTCGTGGGTTGTGAACCGACCCGAATTATCGGCTGCGGTATCGTATAGCTGCCTACCCCAAATGTCATAGACTGTCACGTGCTGTATACGGCCTGACGTTTCGATCCGCAGGTGTTGACCCTCTTTGAAGACGACGGCACTTGGCCACCCTGAAAGAACCGGAAGCTGCAGTGCCGTGTTTTGGTAAACAATCGAAAAGCGATCGTTGTAGGCGCCCGCCGGTGAGCCAAAACTATAGGGTGTCTCACTAAGATTGTGCAGCGTGTTAGTCGCCATATCTTTCAGGTAGACTGCCTGGCTTTCTGCGTCGCCCACAGCAAAAACGCCGTCCGCGTCGAAAAGGGAAATCGTGAAAGTACCCGCTGCCGTTGCCTTGAAGCCCAGCGGAATTTCGTCGTTGGTATCAAAAGGTGTGGGCCGCGCCTGGATGCTGTAGTGCTTCCCATCAATCAACGACGCGATACTGTTTATGTTTTCCTCCATACTCGGCGCATCCATGGATACATCCACGTCCATCGTGGCGCCGTCTGCATATCCCACCAAAATCTGGTTCTGCAAACCGTCCTGGTTCGACAGGTTCAGCCACAAACGGCTTCTGTCGGTGTTGGCTTCCCTGAAGAAGATCGCCTGGTTAGCTGAGGTTCGCATCGCATTGGTGAACGTCGTGGTGCCTGATGCTGCTGTTTCCAGTATAAAGCCCTGGCCCACGGCAATAGTACCGTCGGGGACGGCTCCTCCCGCTGCGGCCGCAACGCCAAAATTGGTGTAGGAGGCGTAGTTCGACCCCATAGCCGGATTCTGGCTGGTATGTGTCCAGAAATACAAAGCCCCAGGGTTTTGTGCGAGGAATAACGAGGCATTCAGCGTAGACGGATACGGGTTCCCAATCAGGTTGTAACCATAGCCGGTTCCGGGTGTTCGGGTTGTCGCAATAGTAGCGGTGCCGTTATTTGGGACGCCGGAAAAGAGTCCGTTGAACACTTGCTGCGTACCGTTGGCCGGGAAATCATTGGGGGCCCGGATCATATATCCTTTTGCTTCCGCGAACGGGGTACCCACCGGTTCAATTGCCATGAAACTGTTAGTCGGTTCATTGAGTATGTAAAACCGTGATCCTCCGATATACGGGCCGCCGGAAGGGGATACGGTCTTGGGTGAAAATGCCTTCAGGTCCTGGCCACTTACAGGCGAACTCCAAAATACATAATCCAGGCGGCGCATAGTGGCAG
>DATGXZ010000443.1:0-4534 GCA_035298445.1 Flavobacterium sp. | reverse complement strand
GCACCATTTGGGGGGATCACCAACGGTTTAAGGAGACGTATTTTTCGGCCTTCCCCGGGAAATACTTTACAGGCGACGGGGCATTGCGCGATGAAGTCGGTTATTACCGCATCACCGGACGGGTGGACGACGTGATCATCGTATCCGGACACAACCTCGGAACCGCACCGATCGAAGACGCCATCAACGAACACCCGGCCGTGGCGGAATCGGCGATCGTCGGATTCCCTCATGATATCAAAGGAAATGCATTGTATGGGTATGTTATCCTGAAAGAAACCGGCGAAAGCCGTAACCAGGACAACCTTCGCAAAGAGATCAACCAGATGATTTCGGATCACGTAGGGCCGATTGCCAAACTCGACAAGATCCAATTCGTATCCGGGTTGCCGAAAACACGTTCGGGCAAGATCATGCGTCGCATCTTACGGAAAATAGCGGAAGGGGATTTCTCCAGCTTTGGAGACACATCCACACTGCTCAATCCCGAGATCGTTGACGAGATCAAGGACGAACGCATCTAACCATAACCATTTACAAACGGAAAAGGCGGCTACGAAAGTGACCGCCTTTTTTTATGGGAAGGAATCGCACTCAGATTTTAAGCTGTAAACGCGATTTGAGTTTTAGGAAAAGCAGGGCCACCGCATACGCATCTTCCGCGGCGGATACCCGTTCGGATACCGGAATCTTAAACTCCGCACACATATCGTCGAGTCCGAAATGGCGACCGTCGTTAAGGTCTTTCCACTTGCGGTACATGACTTCGATATCCAGCGCTTCGTTCTTGAGTCGCCCCGCATGGATACGGTCCAACGCTTCGTTCAGCATTTCTACATCGAAATCGACCCGGTGGCCGACCAACGTCGCATTCTCGAGGTATTCAATAAATTGCTGTATGGCCTGCGGTTCCACGAGTTTCGGTAACTGGCTCTCGACGATGAATTCGTTCGACAGGCCATTGTCGTGGTTAAAGACGTATTGCAACAGCACTACTTCGAAATTATCGCCTATCAGCACCTGGTCGCCTTCAATAGCCACCGCGCCGATGGAGACAATCACATCTTTCTTGTAATCGGTGCCCGTAGTTTTGGTACTGAGCGCCACGATACGGGTCGGCTTCTCATCGAATTTCGACAAGTACGCCCGCCAGAAGTCAGGATAATCTTTGTTGATATTCTTAAGCCAGTCGAGCATCATGAAAAATACGTAAGCTGGAACTTGTGTTTCAGGATTTCTTCAAGGTCTTTCAACGGAAGGAAGCAGTTTTTCAACCGTTCGCGATCGTTTTTCGACAGCTCCTCAATCGAGATAAACTGCCCGTTCGTGCCGTTGCGTAAGCCATTGACCGCGCGGAACTTCTGTAAGGTCTGGAAAGCCTCCGCCGCATTCTGGTACGCATCGGTGTACTTGGATTCCGTCATCGCCAATTGGCGGAAACGGGCAAAGGTGTTGTTGATGCCTTTGATATTCAGGCTCAGCGACAGCACCCGCGCCATATCAGCGTAGATCAGCAGTCCGCGGTTTTTGATATCGAACAAATCTTTATGCGGACCTTCTTCCTCTACAATGAAATTCTTGAAAAAGCTCAATGGCAACGGCCGTTTCAGTGCTTCCGTCGCGAGTAGTGCCAGGAATTTCTTGTTTTTCGTATGACGGAAAATGACTTCCGTAAGCGCTTCTTCCAACGAGGTTTCGCCATACGCCAGTTCGTAATCGAAGAAGATGGCATGGCTTGATTCGGCTTTTGAACCCGAATTCGTCATCCATTCTTCGTATTGCTGGAGCCAGTCGGAGAGCGAACGACACCACAACGGATTGCCCGCTACGATACCATCCGGCGACGGCGCGTATCCCACTTCCTCTAAAATCTGGTCGGTACGCTTTGCGAGACGAAGAAAGTAATCTTTGACTTCTTTGTATTTCTCCGGCGCCACATCCTCAAAAACCAAAAAACTGTCCTGGTCGGTGAGCAGCAACTGTTCTTTCCGGCCCTGGCTACCGACAATCAGCCATGAGAATCGGGCAGGAGGGGAGCCAAAATCCAGGACGGCCAAATCGATCGCCCGTTTCACCAACGCAATATTCACCTCGCCGGCAATATTGCTGATATGCGACAATGGGATTTTATTGTCGATGGAAATCCGTATGAAATCCGCCAATTTTTCCCGCAGGTCTTTCAGTTCGGAAGGGGCAGCCGCGCGTTTGATCTCTTTGATCAGCACACCCGGGTTGTTCGCCTGTGCGGCAATCAGATCGTGTTGCGACACCACGCCCCGTATCGGTGAACGTTCGGAACCGTCGATCGTCACACAAAGAAACGAGACGTTGTGCCGGAGCATCGCCAATTGGGCCTCCGCCAGCGACAGGTTCTCGGGTACGGTAATGACGTTTGAGGCCATGACATTCCGGACTTCCGTCGTAGCGGGAAAGCGTCCGGTGGCGATTTTAGCCCGTATGTCCGCATCGGTAATCCATCCCAACGGCATGTTCTTTTCCTGCACGATCGCACAGCCCGTCAGGTTATCCGTCATTTGCTGCGCTACCTGTTGCACCGGATGTCCGGGTGAGACCAATAGCGGCGTCCGATTGTAATCGAGCGATTGGAAGAACTGGATTTCCGTCGTGCCATCCGTCAGTTGTACGCTGTCATTCAGCAGTTTTCCTTTTCCCGCCGTAACCGTTCCGCGTGCCGTGCTGGCGAAACTCTGCAGCAGGAAGTCCAAGACCTCCGCATTCGTCAGGGCAAACGGGCGAAACGAATCGATGGGAATGGCGTAGACGATGCTTTCCTCGCGCGCCTTCGCCGTCATCATATAATTGTTCTTGGCAAAAAACGGGCGCAGGCCCAGGATGTCGCCGGGTTCACAGCGGTTGAGCAGTGTTTCCTCCGCATCCGAAATGGTAAAAAGATTGATTACCCCCGACGCCACTACATAAAAATACGCATGCAACGCATCGTTGATCTGGAAAATCATCTTGTTCTTTTCGAGACTCAATACGCGCACATCCGCGGCGACGCGCAGCAGCTCGTCGTGGGTAAGGTAGTTGAAGGGCGGATAGGCTCCGAGGAAATCGGCTATCCGTTCGGCAACGCTGTTTTTCATATGGTGGGAAAGGTCTAAAAGTACGCAAATAAAACGGTAGGCGCAATAGGAAACCGCGAATAACAAGACGGTAAATTCTTGGGAAGTGCGCGGGCATTTGCGTACCTTAGGGCACCTAAAACCCATTATCATGACACTTGTAAAAGCATACGCCGCCTACGACGCCGAAACGCCATTACGCCCGTTTGAACTCGACCGAGGCGAACTGAAACCCCATCAGGTACGAATCGATATCCTATACAGTGGCGTGTGCCACTCTGATTTACATACAGCCAAAGGCGACTGGGGCCCCGCGATCTATCCGCTGGTGCCCGGCCACGAAATTGTCGGACGCATTACGGAAGTCGGCGCCGCCGTTACCAAATTCCGCGCAGGCGACCTCGCCGGTGTCGGTTGTTTCGTCGATTCGTGTCGCCAATGTTCGAGCTGTAAGGCAGGAGAGGAGCAATACTGCGACGAAGGCCCGACCTTTACCTACAATAGCCTTCAAAGAGGCACCGGCGCACCGACGTACGGTGGCTACTCAACTGCGATCCAGGTAGACGAGGAGTATGTGGTAAAAGTCTCTGACAAACTCGACCTCAAAGCCGTAGCACCGCTGTTGTGTGCCGGCGTCACGACCTATTCACCGCTCCGCTACTTAAAGGTAGGAAAAGGACATAAAGTAGGGGTGTTGGGGCTCGGCGGACTCGGGCACATGGCCGTGAAATTCGCCGCTTCCTTCGGAGCAGAAGTCACCATGCTCAGCGGCTCACCGTCAAAAGAGGCAGACGCCCGTTCGCTCGGCGCCCACCATTTTGCGTTGACTAGCGATCCGGCTAAAATGGCGGCACTCGCCAATACATTTGACGTCATCATCGATACGGTGGCCGCCAACCACGACCACGCCGCCTATGTAGCGCTGTTGCGGAAAGGCGGTACGCTGGTGATTCTTGGATTGCCATCAGAACCGGCCCACATTCCGTCGTTTTTACTCGTGCCGAAACGCCGCAAGATCATGGGAAGTATGATCGGCGGTATCGCGGAAACCCAGGAAATGCTCGACTATTGCGCGGAACACGGCATAGTGTCGGATATCGAACTCATCAACATGGACTATATCAACGAGGCCTATGAACGCATGGTACGCAGCGACGTGAAATACCGCTTTGTGATTGATATGGCATCCTTAAAACAATAAGACATGGACTTCAACGAACGGCTTGCCTCGCTATTTATCGCGGAGAATGAAATCCCGGAAGCCTTCCGGATCGACGAAGTGCGACAGGAATATTTCCTTTTGAACGGCACCATGCGCAAGTGGGACGGGCCGTTCCAGGATGTGCTATCACCGGTTTATATAAAAACGGATAAAGGACTGCAAAAGAAGAAAATAGGAAGTTATCCTGTTTGCACGGAGGCCGAAGCCGCACAGGCACTCGAAGCCG
>DATGXZ010000442.1:0-10819 GCA_035298445.1 Flavobacterium sp. | reverse complement strand
GCAGGCGGGTGTGGTGGCAACCAAACCTGGCAGGGTACGGGTGGTACTATTAATATCATCTCCGGACTGACCACACCCGGGAACTACACGCTGGAAGTGTATACCGAAGCGAACGGCACGCCGGGCACGGTATATTCCAGCAACAATGGCGCCAATTACAAAGCGACCTTTAACTATTGCGGTCCTTCTTCCGGGGCGCTTCCTTCCGGAGAGTATGCCATTCCGGGCTGCTTTAGTACGGTAGCAGCGGCGATTACCTATGTCAATACAAATGGTACTTCCGGTACGGGTGACGTGCGTTTCAATATTGCCGCCGGTTACACGGAAACGGCTCCGGTGGGCGGTTTCAGTATCACCGCTTCAGGAGTGCCCTCGCGAAGAATCGTATTTGCCAAAAGTGGCAGCGGTGTCAACCCTACCTTTACGGCCGCTACGGGTCTGACGGCGGGGAGTTTGACAGATGCCATATTCAAACTCGTGGGGGCAGATTACGTCACGCTTGACGGACTCACCCTGCAGGATAATGCGAATACAACCGTTTCACCGGCCGACTCCAATAACAAGACCGAATGGGGGGTCGCCTTATTATATGCTTCCGCCACAAATGGTGCGCAGAACAACACGATACAGAATTGTACCATCACATTGTTACGGACGTATACTAATTCTTTTGGCATTTACAGTAATGTGCGCCATACGGCGACCAATACATCGACGACAGCGGATATTACCGCGGGCACGGGGAGAAACAATAGCAATAAATTTTACGGGAATACCATCAGCAATGTTAACATGGGCATCGCCCTGATCGGTTCGCCTTCCTTTATGGATAACGGCAACGATATTGGCGGTACAGCTGCCGCTACCGGTAATACCATTACCAATTGGGGGGGCGCTCCGGCCGCTTCAAGTTTCGTGTCAACTTCCGGGACCAGCTATTGCATTTTCCTGAATCACCAGATCAACGATACTGTGTCTTACAATACCCTCACCAGTGCAGCCGTTAGTGGCACTGCCGTTACTTTCGTGGGAATTCGGAAAGATTATACTTCAGGCACAGTCGGCGGAACGGTTACAACCAATATTACGAACAATACGATAACGATGACCAGTGGCTTTACCTCCGGCATCTTCCAGGCTATACTGTCACAGGGTATTTCAAACTTCAGTCCCGTGGCTACCGCTACTATTAATATCAATGACAATCGTATTTCAAATTGTGCCATTACCGGCGCTTCCTCTTCTTCTTCCCTGGTGGGTATTTCGAACAGCTCTGCCGTGGGCACCTTGAACATGAATCGCAATATTTTTACAGGTAACACCTCTACTGCTACAACCGGCGGATTTACGGGTGTCAGCAATACCGGGTCGATCGTCAGTACGGCTAATATTAAAGACAACCAGATAGGAACCGCGTCCGCTGACGCGATGACATTTAGTGCGGCTACTTCGGGCAGTTTTACCGGATTGAATTTTTCAGGCGGTTCGTCAGGTCTTACGGTGGCCATCACGGGGAACGATATGCGACGGGTGGTGTATAACGTGACAGGAACAAGTGCGTTGACAGGAATTAACTTCTCAGCGAACCATAGCCGGTTAGACCTCAACTCCAACACATTTACCAACCTTTCTCTCAACAACGGTGCCCAAATCAGGCTGATTTCCGCAGCCGGAAGCGGCACCTCCAGTATAGATACCCTGAGTAACAATCGTATTGTCACCGGGCTGGTTTTGCAAGGCAGCGCTTCAGCCCTCACTTGCATACGGGTACAAATCACATCGGCATCGCAATTCCAAATAACAAACAATGATTTTTCAAATGTAACCGGCTCGAATTCCTTGAACTTGAGTAACGGCGTGGTCGTCGATCAGTTGTTTATCTCTACTGACACGACGATATCCGGTAATACGTTTGCGGACTGGACTACGAGTTCAAGCCTGACAGCCATTCAATGTGGTAATGCCGCATCGTTTACGGTTTCGAATAACACGATTCGTAATTTTGTTGCAGCGGGCGCCGTAGCGGCTATCACCAGCGGCACTCCCGCGTCGCCCTCTTATTATTTGAACAATACGGTTTCGGGGCTTTCTTCCACCCTATCCGCTGTTGGAATAGTCGTTGATACATCGTCAGCCACTACCTTCACAGTATCCGGCAATACGCTGTCAAATATTGCATCAAGTGGCAATACACTATTCCTCGGGGCGACGGCCGCAGGTATCGCACTCTCAGCCAACTGTGTCGTCAACGGCAACAAAATATGGGGTATCTCGGCCATCCATCCATCGGCAATAGTAGCAGGCATTTCCGCTGTGGGCGGAGAAAGTCAGATAACCAACAATCTAATAGGTGATCTCCGTTCGCCTTCGGCAGCCGGCAGTAATTCAATTATGGGAATTGCTATCGATTCCTCCTTTCTTGTTACTCTTGACAATAATACCGTATTTGTAAATGCTACCAGCAGTGGTACGGATTTCGGTTCATCGGCTGTCTTCATTACGAATCCGGCCGCCCTTATGATCCTTCGTAACAACATTTTCGTGAATACATCCGTCGCAAACGGAACGGGTATTTCTGTCGCGTTCAGGTCAGATGACGGGTCGATGACAGGCTACGATTACGCTTCGAATAACAACCTCTTTTACGCTCCGGTCATTTTCTTCGATGGCTTTACAAGCTTCTCAACCCTCGCGGATTTCCAAAGCCTGGTTGACCCCCGCGATACCTTGTCGGTGTCAGAACTGCCTACCTTCCTCAGCACGACCGGCAGCGATGCCACCTTCCTGCACATCGACCCCACGGTGGTCACCAAAATTGAGTCGGGTGGTGCACAGGTAAGTGGCGTGGCCTATGACTTCGACAACCAATTGCGCAATGAGGTCACGCCTGATATCGGGGCGGACGAATTCACCGGTGTCTGTTCGACAACCACATGGGACGGCCTCGTCTGGTCAGACGGTATCGGAAGGGCCAGCCGACGCGTGGTCTTCGCCGGTAACTATGATCTGGATGCCGATATGGCCGCCTGTTCCGTAACGGTCAACAGCGGTGACGTAACGATAGGCACGGTGGATGCCAATGGTGAACCGGTGACAGCCTACGATCTGACGGTCTACGGACCGGTGACGGTAAACGGCGGTTCCCTGACGTTCGAACAGGGCAGTAACCTGTTGCAGCGGACTTACACCGGTGCCAACTCGGGTGCTATTACGGTAAAAACAAACGTAAAAGCCTGGCGTCAGGACTATGTGTATTGGGGAAGCCCGGTTACGGGCCAGAACCTGTTCAATTTCTCACCCTTGACGTTGGCGAATCGTTTCTACACCTTTAGCCCAACGGCCAATGCCTTTGTCGCGTCGTTCACAGGAGCCACTGATCCGGCACTTGCAACGACTACTTTCACGAGCGGTAAAGGCTACATGATCCGTATGCCGAACAATTTCCCTAACCCTACGGCTCCGGGTGCTGCGCCTACTACTTTGTTTTCAAGCCAGTTTAGGGGTGTTGCGAACAACGGTACGATAACGATACCTACTACAAACGGCACTTCTAACTGTCATTTGCTTTCAAACCCGTATCCGTCGGCCATAGAAGGTTACTTGCCGGAGGGCTTCCTGTATCAAAACCCCGGCACTATCTACTTCTGGACGCATACCACACAAGCTGCCGGGGGTAATAATTATGCCATGTTCAACTACCTCGGAGGCACGGCCGCCTATGAGGGGGGTGTTATTCCGAATGGCAGAATTCAGGTAGGGCAGGGCTTCCTGTTCCAGAATACGAATAGTGTTTCCGGTGTGACTTTTACCAACGAGATGCGGGTCAGTGACCATGACGGCCAGTTCTTCCGCAGCAGCGGGGCCGCTAACAGCGACCGTAGCCGTTTGTGGCTAAATGTATCGAAAGACGGCGTAAACGGTAACCAGATCCTGGTGGGTTATGTAGCTGAGGCTACAATGGGTGTTGATAATGCCTATGACGGTATCCTGATCCCGAACGGGAATAACATTTCGACTTTGATCGGTGCTGATCGTTACGGTATACAGGCGCGTCCGTCCTTCAGCACAGACGACATTGTGCCGATGGGACTCCGCGCTGAAACAGCCGGTACGTTCACCGTGTCGCTTGACCATGCCGACGGTATCTTCGCCGGCGAACAGGACATCTTCCTGAAAGACAACCTCACCGGTGTGGTCACGAACCTCAAGCAGGCTTCTTACAGCTTCGCTTCGGAGGCGGGTGATTTCAACGATCGCCTGCAACTGCAGTATGTGAATACGACATTGTCAGCACCTGATTTCAATGCTAACACTGTTGTTATCTACAAAAACCAGGACAACGTACTGACCCTCGCCTCTGGCGCAATCGAAATCCAGTCAGTGAAAATCTACGACATTCGCGGACGTTTGGTCTATACCAAAGCGGGCATCGGTTCGAATGTGGCCCAACTGGGCGACCTGAAAGCCGAAGCGCAGGTATTGCTGGTGCAGATCATGTCGACAGATGGTCGCGTGGTGACCCGGAAAGTGGTTTACTAAACACCTAGTTTCGTATTATAACAAGCCTCCCGGAAACGGGGGGCTTTTTTTTAGGAGTTAGGAGTTAGGAGGCAGGAGTTAGGGGTTAGGGGGGAGTCAGTGTTAAGGTTAGGAATTTTGGGGAAGCGGCAGGTTCTTTTATGTAATAAGCTCAGGCGCTCAGGGACCCACACACTCGCCGACTCAATTCTTCAATGTCCGCATTTTTTTTACGTCAAGCAGCGTCATATGACCACCTTTTTTACCAATAAGGCCCTCGTTTCGGAATTCGGTGAGCGTGCGGCTTACCGTTTCGGAGGCGGTACCTGACATCGCGGCCAGGTCGTCGCGCGAAACGATGACCGTACCTCCGGGCGGCGGCGCATCCCGGAAGAGGCGTAGGAGCGCTTCCGCAATTTTCTTCCGGACACTTTGGTAGGCCATCTGGAGTAGGTGGGTGTCTTTTTCCCGAATCTCATCGGATAACATCCGGATGAAAAGGCCGGCGAGTCCGGGACAGGTGAGGAGGGCTTCCTCCAATTCGGACTTGGGAAAAAGCACCAATTCACAATCTTCCAGTGCCGTAGACGTATCGGTGTGGGGTCGACCGGAAAGCAAAAGGCTGGTGCCGAAAAACTGCTCTGGGCCATACACCCCGGTGATGAATTCACGTCCGTCTTCCCCCATTTTAGACGTCTTTACCCTACCGCTGAGAACCTGGTAGAGGCCCTGAGCCGGATCGCCTTCGTAATGGATGACCTGGTTTTTCTTGAACATACGGGTAGAGCCTTCGGCGGCCAAACGGCGCAATTCGCTGCTGGCACCCGGATGAATCCCCGTACGTTCGTGTTCCAAAGCGCCGAATCCCGCCATTTGTAGTGATTCCCGTTTTTTGAGCTGGCTTTCGATCGCGTGCAGCAACTCTATGTCTTCGAAGGGTTTGATGAGGTAATCGTCGGCGCCCATCTCCATGGCCTTCCGCAGGTCGGTGCGCTCGGAACGGGTGGTAATAAAAACAAACGGGATATGCTCTGTTTCCCTTTTTCGGTGTAGCAAGTACAATACGCCGTAGCCATCGAGTTCGGGCATCATCACATCGCAGACAATAAGATCGGGTACTTCCTGCAGGGCGATTTCCAAACCCGCTTTGCCGTTGTCGGCCGTCAACACCTCATACCGGGCCAGACGCAGGATTTCCGCGATATTGTCGAGGATATCCTTATTATCTTCTATAACGAGTATGGTGTTCATGGCAAAAATGGGGATTTTGGACACTCCGTTAAAGGTCGCCTTTTTAAATGGAGCAAGACGCTTTTTGCGCGTCTATTTTTGAATTAAGTAACGGCAATCCAGAGAACTATCGGTTTCCGGCGGGAAAGCACCTGAAAGGAGTGCTGTCTGTCACTTATACAACGTCGTTTCATCATATTGCAGCCAGATTTTGTGCGGCATCTTTGTTTGAACTACCCCCTACACCCAACACCATGAAAGACGCCACTCCATCGAAACCCCATAAAGCACCACTTGGGCTCAACGAACATATGACTGCTGCCTTGCAACTGCCGGCGGTAGTGCATCCGGCCACGCTGCGACGCGCGCTCAAAAGCCATTTCGGGACCGAAACCGGAAGTATGATCGTTTCGGTTTCCGACCGCACTGTCACCTTGGAAGGCTTGGTCGATACCTGGTCGCAGAAGGAGCTCGCGGGTCGTACCGTCTGGAAAGCGCCGGGCGTGTCGCACGTGGAAAACAACCTGAAAGTGCGCTATGAAGGCCGCACACCGGTCTCTGAGCACACCTTTACTATGGAGCGGCAACGTACCCCCTTGATGTTCTCGATGATGCCGAAACCCGCTGCGAACAACGAACGGAACGCCGGACTACAGGGGTTGTTCGCTAATGCGTTACAGGACTTGTACTGCACAGAGCGGTTCCTTGTCGAAGCCTTACCCCGGTTCATCCGGGATGCCGCAGATAAAGGCCTGACGTCGTTCTTCAAGAACTATCTCAACCATGTGCGCCATCAACTTGACCGCCTGAACCCTATTTTACAGGAAGAGGGAGAAGCGGGAAAGCCCGTCGATTACCATCCGTTGTCGCAATTGTACCAACGAACAAAAGACGTCATCAACCAAACCTCCCGCGGACCCGTAATGGACCTCGCGATGTTGTCGGCCGTACTCAAGTTCAACCACTTCCAGATGATGGCCTATGGGATGTTGGGAGTGTATGCGCAAACACTCGACAAACCTGAGGTGAATGCCTTGTTAAATCCGTCATTGGAAGAGAAACAACGCGCCAGCGAATCCATGATACGCCTTCGGTCGACGATTGCATCCGGATGGATCCCGTCATAGTCTTTTACGCAGCGAATCACCTGCGTGTGAGCAGTTATGTCTATCGCAACCCATTATCCCGAATGCTATGAAAAAAGTACTCGTTACAACCGACTTTTCCATACCGTCAAAAGCGGGCGTCAGGTTTGCTATCCAAATGGCGGCCCAATCCGAGTGTGCGTTGGTTTTTTACCATGTGCGTAATCCAGAAACCACTGACGTATGGGTAGACCTTCTGTATCAAACCAATCCTTCGGAAGAGGAAGCCCTGCGCGAACGGATGGTGCGGTTTATCGAGCCCCTACTGACTTCGGTCGAATCGAAGGGGACCCAGGTGGAATGGATGGTCGAGGAAGGAGGCGATACCGTGAAGTCGATTTTGGGCCATGCCCGCAAATGCGGGGCTGACTTCATTTGCCTCGGCACCCGCGGTCTGGGGCGCGTCCGCCGCTTATTCGGCAGTACCGCGTCTTCCCTGATGGAACTATCGCCCATACCGTTGCTGGTCGTCCCGTATTCGTATCGTACCAAGTCCATCAAGAGCATACTGTATGCTTCCGATTTTGCCGAAATCCGAAAAGAACTCACCGAGGTAACGCAATTTGCACACGAACTTGGGGTCCGTGTTTCCGTCTATCACTATGAGGCGTTTCTCGACGAAGCCGAGGTCGAACAGAAACTTCACACCCTGGCGTCGCAACTGGGTCCGAAAGCGCCTGCTTTTCATTTTCGGAAACTACATCCCGAACACTCGTTGCTTGACCACCTGAAGTCGGATATCCGTCGAACCAAACCCTCCGTCATTGCCCTTTTTACCAAACAAGACCGAAACTGGTTCGAGCGACTGTTTCTTTCCAGCAAAACAGCTGAGTTAGGCTTCGATACCCGAACGCCCCTGCTCGTATTCCGGAAATAGTACCTTTAGGGTAAACAAACACACCATGACCCACCAGAATTACCATGTTGAAGGCCTGACCGAGGCCGAGGTACACGCAGCCCGGACGAAATACGGACGGAATGAAATGGAGTTCCGGGCACAGAGCGAGTTGTGGCTGGCCATCAAACGGACGGCTACCGAGCCGATGATGGTGCTGCTTCTGGTGGCGGCTGCGATTTATTTTGTAAGTGGGAAAACGGGCGACGGCATTTTCCTGTGTTTTGCCATCGCCTTCCAGACGTCGTTATCCCTGTATCAATATTCAAGAAGTAAGAACGCGCTCGAAAAGCTCAAAGCCCTTACCCAACCCAAATGCAAGGTGGTGCGTGGCGGACTCGTGGTGGAGGTCGACACCGCCGATGTGGTGGTAGGCGACAGCCTGATGGTGGAAGAAGGTGCCGCGATTGTGGCCGACGGCGTTATTACCCATTCCAACGACTTTTCGGTGAACGAATCCGTGCTGACAGGCGAGTCGATGCCCGTTGCGAAAAGCCCTCATTCGGAGGATAACCGCATTTACAAAGGGACAACAGTTTCGGGAGGTCTTGCGATTGCTACCGTTACCGCGGTGGGGAATGCCTCCCGGTTGGGGCACATCGGCACCAGTATGGACGCCATTACGGAGGAGAAAACGCCGCTTGAACTACAGATCGGTCATTTCGTGCGCAACATGGCACTGGCCGGTACCGCGGTTTTCGTGCTTGTTTGGGTACTCAACTACCTCCAAAACCGCGATCTTTTGTCGAGTTTGCGACAATCACTGACGCTGGCGCTAAGCATCCTGCCAGAAGAAATTCCGGTGGCCTTTACAACGTTTATGGCGCTCGGTGCATGGCGACTCATGAAGATGGGCATCGTAGTCAAGCAAATGAAAACGGTGGAGGCCTTGGGAAGCGCGACGGTTATCTGTACGGACAAGACCGGTACCATCACCGAAAACCGCATGAGCCTCGCGCGCCTGTTTACCTTACCCAACACCATTACCCCCGCGGATACCTCACTTTCGAAGTCGGAAAAACAATTGGTGCGCCTGGCAATGTGGGCCAGTGAACCCATTGCCTTTGATCCGATGGAAAAAGCGCTGCACCAAAAGTATGGCACCCTGTTTCCTTCGGATGAACGGCCTTCTTTTTCGCTGGTTCACGAGTATCCTTTAAGTGGCAAGCCCCCGATGATGACACACGTCTTTGAAAACGCAAAGGGTGTGCGGATCATCGCCGCCAAAGGGGCGCCTGAGGCGTTGATTGCCGTGTGTGGGCTGTCGGAAGAAGAGAAAAAGGCCGTGCACGACGCGGTGCATGCGCTGGCCGCCGACGGACTCCGTATCCTGGGGGTCGGTACGTCGGATTTTGCCGGAATGGATTTCCCGGAACGCCAACAGCAGCTTCCGTTTCGTTTTTTAGGATTGGTCGCGTTTTATGATCCACCGAAAGCGAATATCCATAAAGTACTGGAGGATTTTTATACGGCCGGTATCGCCGTAAAGATCATCACCGGTGACAACGAGGCGACTACCAAAGCCATCGCACGGCAGATTGGTTTTGTGGGATGTGAGAAGAGTATTAGCGGCGACGACTTCATGCGACTCACGCCGGAGGAACGACTGCCCAGTGTGATGGAGCATCATCTTTTCACGCGGATGTATCCCGATGCCAAGCTGGCGATTATCGAGGCCCTGAAGGCGCAACAACAGATCGTGGCCATGACCGGTGATGGGGTAAACGATGGTCCGGCCCTGAAAGCCGCACATATCGGTATTGCCATGGGAAGCTCGGGCACGGCGCTGGCCCAGAAGGCGGCTTCGCTGGTCTTGCAGGAAGACGATCTTTCGAAGATGGTCGATGCGATCGCCATGGGCCGGAAGATCTATGCGAACCTGAAGAAGGCGATACAGTATATCATTTCCATCCACATTCCTATTATTCTTACGGTCTTTATCCCGTTGGTACTGGGTTGGCTGTATCCGCATCTTTTCTCGCCTTTGCATATCATTTTCCTCGAGGTCATCATGGGGCCGACCTGTTCCATCATCTACGAAAATGAACCACTTGAGCCGAACGCCATGCAGCAGAAACCGCGGCCGTTCACGACCACTTTTTTCAAGGGGCGGGAGTTGTCGACCAGTATCGTGCAGGGACTCGTCATTACACTGGCCACCTTGTCGATGTACCAGTTTGCGGTGCACCAACACTGTAGCGAAGCGCTGACCCGTACGCTGGTGTTCGTCGTGCTGATCTCCGCCAACAGTACCCTGACGCTGGTAAACCGCTCGTTTTATTACTCGGTGCTGACCACCACCCGCTATCGCAACCCCATGGTGCCGGGCATCATTGCCCTCACCACTGCACTCGTAGGCCTGTTGGTTTTTGTGCCACCCCTGACCCGCTTTTTTGAGTTTGAAACGCCTGGATGGACGATGTTGGCGCTTTCTGTCGGCATGGGAATCGTCTCCGCGATGTGGTACGAGGTCGTGAAATGGGTACGTAGGCGAAAGCACACCCGGTTGTAGTGGCAGGGTTGATCCCATCTACCCCGTTACCAACATCACCTATTGCGGTGACCCGCGTCATTTGGGATGCGACGTTCCTTAATCACCTTTGTGTCCTACTAGACATACAACCTTGAGGAACTTTTACACCCTGTTACCATGACTTCTTATACCCATTTAGGAACGTCGGCCGCAAAGGCCCTCGCACGGCATCCGTTGCATGTGTTCTGCGCGGATGACGACGAAGACGACCGCGTATTTTTCTGTGACGCCCTACAAGACCAAAAAGACATTGAAGTGAGCGTGTATGCGTCGGGTCTCGAACTCGTCAAGGCCCTGCACCACCGTACACCCGACCCCACGCTGGTATTTCTTGACATCAACATGCCCGGGATGAACGGGTTTGATGTGCTTGAACACCTGGTCGACATGCGGCAAATGGGCTGCGTGCGGATCATCATGCTGACCACGGGCGCCGATTCTACCAGTATTGATCGGTGCCGGCATCTGGGCGCGGATTATTTTATTGAGAAACCGTCG
>DATGXZ010000441.1:0-11251 GCA_035298445.1 Flavobacterium sp. | reverse complement strand
ACTGGTCGAGATCGAGGGTTCCGGTAGCGGTTTTTCCATTACAGCTAATCCGGCGGGCGTTGTATAGGTTGGCGGGTAAGTGGATGTCTACCCTTGATTCCGAAAACACGATCTCGTTGATGGCTATCGTCTTAAGTATGTCATAAACGGCCGGTTCGAGCTCCTGTCGTGTATAACCCTCGATCAAGAGTGTATCGATTGTCTCGTTCGCGTCCCGATGCGCTCCATCGAAAGGCTGCGCCTGGTATTCGTAATACGCAACGGGTTGGTCGCGCCGAAGGGATTTTTCAAAGTCGGTCCAGTTGGCGTGCCGGGTTCTTTCTATACGGTGTTCTACGTCTTTCGGATCCGCCAGAACGTAGTACTCTTTGCCTTTGTATTTCGCCGTAAACAATTGGTGCATAGAGGAGATATCGGGTCCTTACTACGGCCGCGTCCGCTGCCGGTTCATAAAAGTACGTATTTGTGTCATGCGGTTCACAATGGCGGCATCACCCTTTTTCCGACTTCGTCACGCCATCCAATAGTTTCAAAACGGTCGGTATACGGTACTCGCCCTTCATGTTTTGTATATGTTCGACGGCCGCAGCTAACGGATAGCCTACCGTCGACACATACAGCGGGTTTTTACTTTCGCCCCGGTAGACCTCACGTACCGTTTCCTTGTTTGCGAAAAAAGGGGTTTTGGCCACGCCGATGACCGGCACCGCTTGGTTGAGCGCTTCCCATAATCGACCGCCGAGGCCGAAGGTGCCGTTATTGTCGACATAGATGTGCCCGTCGATTACCACCGCTTCTATTTGGGCAAGGTCAACGCGGTCAAGGACGGCTCTTAATGCGGGTAATTCCCTTTTGTAAAAAGCGCCGGGCTCATAGTCGGCCACCCCGTCAAGGGTTTCGATGATGACGTCTTTCGGTTGTGTGTCATCCCAGTCAAAAAGCACGCCAACGGCTTTGGCAGTGGGTGGGCTGTAATAAACGTCTATGGCTAAAAGCAACGGTTCTATTTTTGATTCTTTACTTTTTCTGTAATCGGGGGAAGCACTTTGTAAAACGCTTCATAGCTTCGTTTAGAAGGAAAAATTAAAAAAAACGACTTGTAATCGCGGTTCGAGAAAAAGGCCGTGCCGGTCCTATTCAGTCGGAGACTCCTAATCGCTGACGATAAGAACGGTTTTCCCTGTTCTTTTTTCAATTTCTGCGTACGGTTGTTGCCCGTAGGTTTGGGCATACCCTTCGTCGTCGAACACCAGCAGTTTTTGGTTGTCGAATGCCGTTGCCGTTTTATCCGCTACGTAATAGTCTTTTCCGTCTTTAAGCGTGATCTTCCACACGACACCATAGTTCGTGTCGACATAGCGGTAAAAGGACGAATGGAGGGCGATCTGGTTTTGGTGGGTTGCGATTGCAAACGCTTTCTCGGCGTCAAGGAAGGCATCGGTTTTCTGTTGCGCGATCAAACGGCCATCCCTTGCATATTTGTAAAGGAGGATGTTTTCAGGAAGACCGGTAGGGCGATAGTCATATTGGATGAGCTTCACATTGCCATCCGGATAGTAGTTGATCCTGACATAAAGATAGACACGCTGACCACTATATACCGGAAATCCCACATCGAAACAAGCACTGATTTCGGTGTTATTTTTGATGGGTCGCATTTCCAATGACACCTTTACATGATCGGAATACTGGATGACCAAATAGTTGTCTCGCAGATAGGTTTCCACCACACGAAAATCCCGTTCGCGAAAGCCCAGAAAAGGAAACGCGCGGGCCGTGAACTCATCCAGTTGCTGCCATTGTGCCGCATCTGCTAAGGTAAGGGTGTAACCATCGTGGTTGAACGACTGGAACTGGCTGTCGATTGACCGGATCGCATCGAACAATGCATCGCGCCTGATCGTCGTAGGGTCAAACACCGGAACTTTCGCGCGGAATGCGTTTCCGAGATCCAGTTCGAACGGAACCGTTGGGTTCTGGCCAATGGCGCTTCCCTGCAGCAAAAGCAGTATCAGAAGGAAGAGGGCAGGATGGGCAGGATGGGTTTTCATGCGTTACGGATTGGACATTGCATAATAGCGATTTACGAAGTCATCGACCATTTTTTGTTGGTCCGCCTCAAACAGATAGGCTTTTAAAGCGGCGGCATCGTTTTCATAAATGACCTGACCTGTGCCGTCATCGATTACCACGCCTTTCACTTTTCCGTCCCCTGAATCACAGCCCCCGAACAGCACTACCCAATACGCCTGTTTTTTGTCGAATCCCCGGTAAATCAACGCCGATTCCGTCTCAAGGAAGTAAAACAGCTCGCGTATTTGGTGCAGCACTTCCAGCTCATTCATCCGGAAATGGCCGTCAAAGTCAAGTTTAAACACTGTTTTACCCTTTGCATCAAAAAGCTGCCAGACCCCGGCATTAAACCCCTCCCTGTCAAAAAAGCCGCCATAGCTTTGCTCCGACTGGATACCACCGTTTTGGTAGTAGCGAAACTCCGTTCGTGTATAGACCTGATAAGAACTATCATGCGTCCAAAAGCGGTAAATGTTGTTGGCCTCTATGATGCGCGTACTGCTAAACCAATACTCCAGTGTATGGTCAGGAAGTTCACAGGTCAGTTCATACTCTCCTTTATCGGGATAGCTCCTCTTATCCCATAGTTTTACGTTCGCATCGGGTACCTTAAAGGTCTTCCGTATATAGTCTTCCAGTCGACGGCGGTACGTTTCTATGGTGTCTTTTACTTTGAGGAAGCCCGGCACTTCGGGCACCTCGGTTTTCTGCAGGTCAGGCGGAAGTGTCGCTTTCTGGCCGTTTGCGCACCACGTCAGAAGAAAGCACAGTACGGCCCACCGAATGCCTCTTAGTGGGCGGCGTCCGATTTTTGCCTGTATCAAGCTGTCATTCAAACGGGAGTGGGAATTCATATACGGCGCAGGGATTGGATGTTCTGAACCAACTTCATGTTGGCTTGTTCGTTGTAGTATTCCAGCATATCCTGTATTCCAAATGGCGAAGCCTGTAGGTGGAGTCGGTACACGGTC
Organism: Flavobacterium sp.; assembly: GCA_035298445.1. Classification (GTDB taxonomy): domain Bacteria; phylum Bacteroidota; class Bacteroidia; order Flavobacteriales; family Flavobacteriaceae; genus Flavobacterium. Next base: position 8,207 of record DATGXZ010000441.1, on the reverse strand, counting down.
GCGTTTTTCCGGACGATCCGCTTCAGGAGGTCGGTTTTTGAACGGTAGTAGTTTTCCGCGGTCATGTTATAACGGCTGTTTAATTGGGGCGAATAGCCATAATCCAGTGTGATATGAAGGGCGTTGTCTTGCGGTTCGAACACGTAATACGAGAGGGCCATGGCATCGGAGATCAAAAGGTAGGGCCACCTTTCGATGTCAGTTTCGGCTTCGGTATACGGGAAATAGTCGGCCGTCTGGAAAACATAGTGTCCGCGGTTGTGATGCAGGGTATCGGACCGGTCGAATTGGTCGTAGAATTCATAGAGTCCGCCCGCGGCCACCCGTCTTTGATGGCGTGCATACAGCGTATCCCGTTCGCTTTTTTTCAACGTATAGACGCCCTCTTGGATCAGCCCTTTGCGTTGTTTCTCGGCAAACGACAGGTACAATTCACGGCCGTGCAAATCGGACGGGAATGAATCGGGCTGGGTTACATCACCGTGGTACCGGATGTGTTCAGGAAGGAAAAGGGGCTGGCCGGTTTCCGAGAAAAAGATTTTTGTAGTACCATCCGCTGCCTTCAAGGTCGTTTCAAGTGCCATGCCCATCAACATCAGGATGTTTTCGTCTTCCTGCAGCTTCCCTATGATCGTGTCATTAAATCGGGCAAAGGGTTGGCGGTCTTTGCGCGTAACGTAAAACACGTAAGCATTCAATGAAAACACGTTGGCGAATCCGGGCACCTGAACAACTTCGAGTTCAGGATAACGCTTCCCAAAGTAAGACGTGACAAAATCGCGCTCCACCGTGGTGCTTGTCGGATCGCTGGCAGCCGCATTATAAAGTGTATCGCCCATGATCACCGCCAGCCGATGGCGATCTTCCTGGTAGGAAGCGCCGATGTCGGGTGAGGTGACGCGGTAGGGTGTGTGCAGGCGAAAGTGAAGTGTTTTCGGAAATTCCTGCAGCTGCTGGAATCCCTTCTCGTTATAGTGCGGGTGCCGAACCATGACGGTGGTGTAGTTCGCCGGTTTGTTGAAGAAAAAATAGGCCTTTTGCTTCGGGTCGTACTGAGCTGTCAGGGGCTTGACACCCCGGCCCTCAAGTGTCACGCGGGCCCCTTCCACAGGCTGCTGGCTGACGGCGTCGTTGAGGTAGACCACCAGCACGTGGGACTGCGCGAACGACAGCGCGTAAAAAGAGAGAAGTAAAAAGGAAAGACAGCACTTCATAACCCTGCGGTGTGACCGTAAAGCTACGGAATCATGGTTCAAGACGTTAGGGAAGAAGATGCTTTTTTTAGTACGGTCCTCATCGAAAGGCGCTAATGGGGTTTGTGGATGTGTTTCAGTTTTGCCGAAAACAAAACAGATACGACGTGCATAGCGTAAAACAAAAAATCCCGGCATTTCTGCCAGGATTTGTTGCTCCCCCTCTTGGGCTCGAACCAACCCCGATAGCTATCGGGGCTATGATTAACAGTCTAGGTATTTTTGACGGAGTTTATCGACCATTTCAGGATACTTTTTGAGGTTTTGGATATAAGTCTTACTTTTCATTGCCTTGATGTGTTTTTCAACGGCAAACGCCTGTGTCTTGGTTGCGCAGTCAATCGACAAAAACGGCGTCCAGTCACTGGCTTTATGGGTGAACTTATGGTTTGCCGCGTGTTGGTGATAGTGCCATCTCGTGTCAAAATCGGAAGTGGCCCCGGTATAAAAGCGATTCAGTTTTTCCGAAAATAAAATATATACTGTGTGCATGGCGTAAAACAAAAAATCCCGGCATTTCTGCCAGGATTTGTTGCTCCCCCTCTTGGCTCGAACCAACCCCGATAGCTATCGGGGCTATGATTAACAGTCTAGGTATTTTTGGAGAAGTTTTTCGACCATTTCAGGATACTTTTTGAGGTTTTGGATATAGGTCTTACTTTTCATTGCTTTGATGTGTTTTTCGACGGCAAACGCCTGTGTCTTGGTTGCGCAGTCAATCGACAAAAACAGCGTCCAGTCACTGGCTTTGTGGGTGAACTTGTGGTTTTCTGCGTGTTGGTGATAGTTCCATCTCGTGTCAAAATCGGAAGTGGCACCAATGTAAAAGCGATTCAGTTTTTCCGAAAATAAAATATATACTGTGTGCATGGCGTAAAACAAAAAATCCCGGCATTTCTGCCAGGATTTGTTGCTCCCCCTCTTGGGCTCGAACCAAGGACCCTCTGATTAACAGTCAGATGCTCTAACCAACTGAGCTAAGGAGGAAGGCGTGTTGCCTTTTAAAGCGGGGCAAATATACGTCGAAAATTATTTTCTCCAAATAAATGCCGTAAAATTTCATCACTTTCTCATGATGGCCCGGAAGATGTCGTTGCCGTTCGCAAACAGCACCAGGGATAACAACATAATGATCCCTACAATCTGGGCACGCTCTAAGAATTTATCGCTTGGTTTGCGGCCCGTAACCATCTCAAACAACAGGAACATCACGTGTCCGCCGTCGAGGGCCGGTATCGGCAGCAGGTTCAATACACCGAGCATTACCGACAGGAAGGCGGTAATCCCCCAGAACACTTCCCAGCTCCAGCTCTCAGGGAATACGTTGAAGATCGCGAAGAAGCCGCCTACGCCTTTATACGCGCCCGTAGACGGGGTAAAAATCGCTTTCAACTGCTTCCAGTAGCTGGCGAAGAGGTCGACGCCTTTGCCAATCCCAACCGGAATCGATTCAAAGAAACCGTATTCTGCACGGTCAAACTTATATACGCCGAGTTTCTCAAGGCTCTTTTCGTCAACGGCACTTGGGAAGATACCCAGTGTGCCCTTTGCCGATACACTGATCTTCACTGGCACGCGTTTCTGGTCGCGCAACACCACGGCATCCACGGTTTTGCCCTTCAGGCTGTCGCGCATGGCCATTACTTCATCGAAATAAGGAAGATCAACGCCATTGAACGAAATGATGGCATCTTTGGGCTGCAATACTTTGGCATTCGGACTTTTTGCATCTACTTCCCGCACGGCAAACAGGTTACGGGGGTATACCAGTGGGCCTTTCTGTGATTTCGACAGGTCGCCCAGCAGGTTCTCCGGAAGTGTCAGGGTTTTGGTTGTGCCGTTGCGGTCGATGGTAACAGTATGCGCAAAAGGCAGTTTTGGATTGACCTCGTTGAACTTCTCGATTTTTTCGCCGTCGATGGCCACAATCTTGTCGCCCGTCGCAAAACCTAACTTTTTGGCCATATCGCTTACTTCGACGCCGTCTTTCAGTTCAGAGTTTTTCAGGTAAAGGTCGCCATAGACAAACGTCATGCCGATACAGATCACAAATGCCAGGATGAAGTTGACCGTCACACCACCTAACATGATGATGAGGCGTTGCCAGGCCGGTTTCGAGCGGAATTCCCACGGTTGCGCCGGTTGTGCCATTTGTTCGGTGTCCATGCTCTCGTCGATCATACCCGATATTTTTACATATCCACCCAGCGGCAGCCAGCCGATACCGTATACGGTTTCGCCTATTTTCTTCTTGAAAAGCGAGAACTTAATATCGAAGAACAGGTAGAACTTCTCTACGCGGGTCTTGAAAAGTTTGGCGGGAAAATAATGGCCGAATTCGTGAAGTATGATGAGCAGCGAAAGGCTGAGAAGAAACTGTGAGAGTTTGATGACGATCTCCATCCGGATAGTGCAGTTTTTTTGTTAACGCACAAAAGTAAGGTTTTCTGTCTCAAATCCGTGGTTTTGGCCGTCAAGCGGAATTAAATGTTTGTTAATTGTAAAATCGACGCATGGAAGTTCCGCCCGCCCCGCCCTAACTTTACGCAAACAACTCACAAAACATGCAGAAAATAAAGACGGCCCTCCTGTCATACGGAATGTCCGGTCAAGTATTCCATGCTCCTTTTCTCCACCTTCATCCGGGTTTTGACCTGCGCGGTTCCTGGGAGCGGTCCCGGCAGAAAATTGAAGAAGATTATCCGGGTGTACGCAGTTATCCTTCGCTCGACGCCGTCCTCCATGACGATGTCGACCTCGTTATTGTCAACACCCCCGTTGCCACGCATTTCGATTACGCCAAACGCGCCCTGAAGGCAGGCAAACACGTGCTGGTAGAAAAAGCCTTCACCTCGAACGCGGCCGAAGCCGAAGAACTTGAGGCGCTGGCAACACAGAAAGGATTAAAACTCTGTGTCTTCCAGAACCGCCGCTGGGACAGCGATTTCCAGTTGGTGCGGGACATTTTGAACGAAGGCGTGCTGGGGCCGATTGTCGAAGCCGAATTGCACTTTGATCGCTACAATCCGAATCTGAGTCCGAAACAGCATAAGGAAACACCCAACGACGGCGCCGGTATCCTCAAGGATCTCGGTTCACACCTGATCGACCAGGCGGTGCAGTTGTTCGGTTTCCCGGAAGGGGTCTTCGCCGACCTGCGCACGACCCGCGACCAATCGGTAGTCGACGACTATATTGATGTTTTACTCTACTACCCGCAAACCCGCGTTCGGATCAAGGCCGGTTTTTTTGTAATGGAACCGCAAGCCGCGTATGTATTGCACGGCAAGAAAGGATCGTTTCTGAAGCCGCGCGCCGACGTGCAGGAAAACGACCTGAAGGCAGGCAACCGCCCGACGTCCCATAACTGGGGCTATGAGCCGGATGGCGCCGAGGGTATCCTCCATGTCGAAAACGGCGGCATCATCGAACGACGTCACCTGGCCGCACCTCCGGGCAATTACCTCCACTTTTTTGAGGCGTTATACCAGTCGCTGACGGGCGGTGGAGAAGTGCCGGTTCCGGCGTCGGACGGCGTCAAAACCATGCGAATCATTGATGCGGCCATTCAGAGTAGTGCCGCCAAATCGTATATACCGCTTTAATTATGGAAAAACGACAGGTGGGTGCCTCCGATTTAGAGGTCTACCCGGTGATGCTGGGTGGAAATGTCTTTGGATGGACCATAGACGAAGCGCGCTCTTTCGAGATCCTCGACGGATTTGTGGCCGCTGGTTTCAACTTTATCGATACGGCCGATGTTTATTCGCGCTGGGCACCGGGGAACTCCGGCGGTGAATCGGAGACGGTAATCGGCAACTGGCTGCATAAGCGGAAGAACCGCCACGACGTAGTCATCGCTACCAAAGTCGGTTTCGATATGGGCGACGGTAAAAAGGGATTGCGAAAGGCGTACATACTAAAAGCAGCAGATGCCTCCCTGAAACGACTGCGAACCGATTACATCGACCTCTACCAAACGCATTGCGACGACGAGTCGGTGCCGGTAGGGGAGACGCTGGAGGCCTACGACCAATTGGTAAAAGAAGGCAAGGTGCGCTGGATTGGCGCTTCGAACCTGAGTCCGGAACGATTGAAAGAATCGCTCGCCACCAGTGCGACGAACGGTTTTCCGTCTTATCAAAGCCTGCAGCCCCATTATAACCTCTATGACCGACAGGACTATGAAAGCCAGTTCGAGACGCTCGCCATGGGACACGGTTTGGGCGTGGTGCCGTATTTTTCGCTGGCGGCCGGGTTCCTTACGGGAAAGTACCGATCCGAGGCGGATTTCGGGCAAAGTGTCCGCGGCGCGAATATGGGGAAATTCCTCAACGAACGCGGCTTCCGTATTCTTGCGGCCCTTGACAAAGTAGCGGCCGAACTCAACACGACGCCCGCTGCATTGGCACTGGCGTGGCTCATTCACCGTCCGTCGGTTACGGCGCCGATCGTGAGTGCCACCAGCCCGGAGCAGTTGCAAAGCCTGATCGCAGCGCCCCAGCTTGAAGTTACTGCCGGACATATAGCGGAGTTGACTTCGGCGAGCGCGTGGTGATTTTTAGTCGCAGTCGCAGTCGCAGAAGTTGGCAGTTGGCAGTGGGCAGTAGGCAGTGATACTTTCAAGCGAGAATGTAGCATCATTACCACGCAACACCTGTCATCCCGACGCAGGAGGGATCTTATTCAGTAGGCAGTCTCAGTCTCAGTCGCAGTAGTTGGCAGTGGGCAGTTATCTTCCAGACAGACCTCCTTACCCCTTCAAGAACTTTAACGTCGCCACGCCTTTTTCCGTTTCAACACGCAAAATGTACGCCCCGGATGCGAGTGGTGCCACATCCCATGAGAGTTGCGCCGTATTGAGGGATCGCACCTTTTTACCTACCATATCATAAATCGCGACCTCACGTATAGTCACCGCAGCCGGAAGGTCGAGCGTGAGCTGTGAAGCGACGGGGTTCGGGTAGAGGCGCACCGCAGTAATGTCGAAATCGTCGGCCGAAAGCGAAATGCTGTTATTGTCTGAAATCAGTTCGTTCGTGGGGTCAAACGACACGCTGGTGACCGTAAATGGCACGTTCTTGACGATGATTTGGCCGTTTGAGGTATTGTCGAGGATGAGGTCGAGTTGTTGTCCACCTGCACCAAAAACCCGCACCGGCACCGGCATCTCGAAAAACGTGACCGACGGATGCGACTGGGTTTGGTTGATGGTGAATTGCACCTGTCCGGCTGCAATGTTATGGGCCACGATGTTATAAGACGGATAGCCCTGGTTATACACCCAGTCGTTAAAGAACTCGGTCAGGCTTGCGCCATAGACGGCCTCGAGGTGTGCCTTCAGGTCAGCGGTTACCGCATATTTGTAGGCAAGTGCCGGGTCGTTGAGGTAGTTCTGCAGCGCCTGGAAAAAGTCCGTGTCGCCCATCTTGAAGCGCAGCATGTTAAGCACCATCGCGCCTTTGTCATACGAAAGGCGACTGCTGAAAATACGGTTGACGTTGAGGGCTTCGGTATCCGTCAGGTATACGGCACCGCCCGGCTGTGAGGTGATATACGAAATCATATCGCCTTTATCGGCAGTGAACGCCGCTTCGCCATCGAACTGCTCGATGACCATAGATGCCATGTAGGTGGCAAAACCTTCGTTCAGCCAGATGTCTTTCCAGGTGCCGCAGGTCACTTTATCGCCGAACCAGTGGTGGCCCAGTTCGTGTGCGATAAGTCCGCGGCTGAAGTTGCCCATGAATGAGACAGTCGTATGTTCCATACCTCCGCCCCAGCCAAATTGCGCATGGCCGTATTTTTCGGATGCGAAGGGATAGGTTCCGAACGTGTTTTCAAAGAACGTCATGATCGGCGGCGTAACGCCTAAATTGTTGGTATTCGACGCGAGGCTTTCCGGATAGAGGTAATTGACGATCGGGAAGGTGTTGGGTGCTGTTCCGGCGGTTTGCGTATAAACAGTGTAGTTGGTTACGGCGATGGCAATCAGGTAGGCCGGAATAGGATAGCCGTGATGGAAATGCGTCGTCTTGTTCCCGCCATTGGTTACGGATGTTACTTCAAGGCCATTGGTAGCGGCCGTGTAGTTGGCAGGTGTCGTAAGATAAATATCAACGCTGTCGATCTTGTCGTTGAGGTCTTGCTTGCACGGCCACCAGTCGCGGGCGCCAAACGGCTCTGACAACGTCCATAAAACCGGCGTGCCATTGTGGGTGGAGGTACTGAAGGCATTTTCACCCGTAGAAGGCTGGCCCGAGTAGCTGATGACCACCGAGTAACTGCTGCCGGCCGTCAGCGTAACGGGCAGCGTGATAACAAGCTCGTCGTTGTTGTTCTGTGTAAAGGCCAGGTTGGTGTTCGAGGTTGTTTTGACCGACGAAACCGCAAGTTCGCTTGTCAGGTCGAACGTAACGGTCGACATCGTCGAAAGTGCCGTAAAGGTCGTGGTCACTTTTCCGGTGATGAAAAACACCGCGGGGTCGACGGTAAATTCGAGTTTGTGATACGTGATGTCGTAGTTCAGCGTGTTGGGGTTGACCTGTACGCTCATCAGTGAGGCGGCTGACTTCCTTTCCGTTTCGATGAGGGATTGTTTCTCATCCCGTGCATGTTGGGCGGAAAGGGGAAGTACGAACGCCAAAAGCAGGGGTAGGCAGTACTTTTTCATAGCTTTTTCATTGCGACCTCAAATATAGGAAAAACACATTGAAAAGATCGCGGCTGTTTTGTGCGCTGTCAGCGGTTTTTTCACGGATTTGGTTAAATTTGCAGCCGCAATCCGCACAAACGGACAAAAACAAGAAACATGTTACAGATCGCCCACATCCGTGAGAACCGCGACCAGGTCGTGAAGGCCCTCGCCAAACGCAACATCGATGCCGCTGCCGACGTAGATGCCGCCATCCGGCTCGACGAACAGCGCCGTGCCACCCAGGTGGAACTCGATAC
>DATGXZ010000440.1:0-3049 GCA_035298445.1 Flavobacterium sp. | reverse complement strand
TTGCCAGCATCTACGGACAGGCACGCCATGCGAAGAACACCAATGGTTTCCGCGACTACATTCTGTTGCCTACCCGTACCCTTATCGGTACGACACAGGCGGGTGTTCCGGCACCGTTCAACACCGTGGGTGTAACTTATCCGTTGCAGGATGGTGCGGTTCTTACGAACGACGAAGCCAGCCAGGTGCGTGTCGCAACCGACGCTTATAACGACGCCATCGCTGCCGCCGCCGCTTCAAAAGGACTGGCGCTGGTTGATACCAAAGCCGTGATGGCTGACCTCCTCGCGGGCGGTATCCGGTTCGGAAACTACCATATCTCAACGCAATATGTTGTAGGGGGTGCCTTCTCAATGGACGGCGTACACCCAAGTGCACGTGGCTACGCGCTGATTGCCAACGAATTCCTCAAGGCTATCAATGCTACGTATGGCTCGAACTTTAAAGGAGTTGACCTGGCAGACTATCGCATCCAATATCCGGCCATCCTACCATAAGGTATTTTTGCCGAAAATGCAGAAAGCCATCCTTTTAAGGGTGGCTTTTTGCTTTGTATGCACGACTTGTGCCCTTCATTCTGCAAAATACCCAAACGCCGACGTTTTTTTCGGCCAAACGATTTGACAATCCCGTTTATGTGTCTATCTTTGCACTCGGAAAAAAGAGGCTGTTTTATACACGTAAACGGCTATCAAATAAATACATAAGCAATGTCAAAAGTAACAGGTAAAGTTGCGCAGATCATCGGTCCGGTTGTGGACGTCGTGTTCAGCGGGAAGGATGTTGAGCTTCCGAAAATCTATGATTCACTGGAAATTACCAAGGCAGACGGGACAAAACTCGTTCTCGAAGTGCAGTCGCACATCGGCGAGAATACCGTTCGCACCATCTCGATGGACTCTACCGACGGACTTAGCCGTGGTTACGAAGTAGTAGCTACAGGAAGCCCTATCCAGATGCCTATCGGCCCGGATGTATACGGCCGCCTCTTCAACGTAATCGGTGACGCCATCGACGGTTTGGGAGACCTTCCGAAAGCGGGTGCAAACGGCATTGCCATCCACCGCCCAGCTCCTAAATTCGAAGACCTGTCGACATCTACAGAAGTACTCTTTACCGGTATCAAGGTAATCGACCTTATCGAACCTTACGCAAAAGGGGGTAAGATTGGTCTCTTCGGAGGTGCGGGTGTAGGTAAGACCGTATTGATCCAGGAATTGATCAACAACATTGCAAAAGGACACGGTGGACTTTCTGTATTCGCCGGTGTAGGTGAGCGTACCCGTGAAGGAAACGACCTGTTGCGCGAGATGTTGGAGTCAGGTATCATCAAGTATGGTGAAGACTTCATGCACTCGATGGAAAACGGCGGTTGGGACCTTTCCAAAGTAGATAAGAACCTCATGCGCGAATCAAAAGCAACGTTCGTGTTCGGACAGATGAACGAGCCGCCAGGAGCCCGTGCCCGTGTGGCCCTCTCCGGTCTCTCGATTGCCGAGTACTTCCGTGACGGAGCCGGTTCTGACCAAGGAAAAGACGTACTGTTCTTCGTTGATAACATCTTCCGTTTTACCCAGGCAGGTTCCGAAGTATCGGCCCTCCTCGGACGTATGCCATCAGCGGTAGGATACCAGCCGACACTCGCCACTGAAATGGGTGCGATGCAAGAACGTATCACCTCTACCAATAAAGGCTCGATTACATCCGTACAGGCGGTATACGTACCGGCGGATGACTTGACCGACCCGGCGCCGGCTACGACCTTCGCCCACTTGGACGCAACGACCGTACTTTCTCGTAAAATTGCCGAGCTTGGTATCTATCCGGCTGTGGATCCACTTGACTCTACGTCACGTATCCTTACGCCACAGATCTTGGGCGACGACCACTATAACTGCGCACAGCGCGTGAAAGAGATCCTGCAGAAGTACAAGCAACTTCAGGACATCATCGCCATCCTCGGTATGGAAGAGCTTTCAGAAGAAGACAAACTCGCCGTGGCACGTGCCCGTCGCGTTCAACGTTTCCTTTCGCAGCCGTTCCACGTGGCCGAGCAGTTCACCGGTATTCCAGGTGTACTCGTTGATATCAAAGACACCATCAAAGGTTTCAACATGATCATCGACGGCGAACTAGACCACCTTCCGGAAGCGGCCTTCAACCTGAAAGGAACCATCGAAGACGTGATCGAAGCCGGACAGAAAATGCTTGCTGAAGCGTAAATCCAGTAGGCAGTATGCAGTCGCAGTGAGCAGCTGCCAACTGAGACTGCCAACTGTAAACTAATTACTATGACGTTAGAAATAGTTTCACCAGAAGCCACCCTGTTCAAAGGGGAAGTAACATCGGTCACGCTGCCGGGCGTCGACGGATCTTTCCAGATCCTCAACCACCACGCGCCGATTGTATCGATCCTCAAGGAAGGCGACATCCGGATCGTATCCGACTCGTTCGCCACGGCAAAGAACGTATCAGAACGCTTCGTGACCATCGATGGCAAAACGCACACACTGCACATCAAATCGGGCACGATCGAGATGAACGACAACAAAGTGATTGTATTGGCCGACTAAAAAGCCATCAACAAATAAGACGTCCGGTTAGCGCCGGACGTTTTTTTTTGGGCGTCCCGGCGCATCACGTGCGCTCTTCCCTATACATTTGACCGGCGCCGTCGCGCTTTCCGCTCTAGGTTTTGGTTGAAACTTCGTCCGAAGACCACGTCCGTCACCGATACGTTACTTTCGAAGCCTCACCAGAAACCGAACCGCTTGATGTCCGCTTATATACACATCGATAAATCGGGTTCGAGGATTGTCAATCCGGAAGCAGCACTCAATTACGTGATCCGTTTCTTCGTAAGGCAACCAATGAAGGTCATAGCTACTCCAATACGACGGATCCGCGTTCACTTGAACATCGGTGACTTCGTAATCGCTCGTGCGAATTTTGAAAGAGACCGTTTCACCCAGCCGCGCGACCATAATACCGGTTGCGGGTGCGAGCACCTCTGTATTCGGACTTAGAAAGGGAAAATAATACGGACCAT
>DATGXZ010000439.1:0-3592 GCA_035298445.1 Flavobacterium sp. | reverse complement strand
ATATAAAGACTATCTGCTACCTGTCGGGTAAAACCCTCTTCCGGCATCTTACGGTAGTAGGCGCCATCAGGAAAACCCGAAGCGTTTAGGGTCGATTTGTAAAAAGGGATCCAGGCTTCCAGTCCGGCATAATGCGACAACAGGTCGGTGAAGGCAATCGCGGCCTTGTCGGTATGGCGGAAAAGAGGCAACATGTCTCCCAACGAAGTAGTCGCCTGCACATGCCCTTTGTCGTATTCCTGCATGACCAACGGCAAGGTTGCCAGTATCTTCGTCATCGAGGCGATGTCGTAAACATCCGTCAACTGGATTTTGCACTCCGGCTCGTAGGTCTGGTAACCGAATGCCTTATGGTAGACCACCTTGCCGTTTCGCGCCACCAGTATCTGCATGCCAGGTGCGGCTTTCGTATCAATGGCCTTCTGGGCTTCTGCATCGATCTGTGCCAGGGTTGCGGTGCGCATCCCGACGTTCTCCGGCGCGGTGAATCCGAGTCGATCGGTTGATTTGGTATCGATGCCATCCCCTACCTTGAACGCTGTTCCGATTGACACCGGAAGACGTCCTTTGGCCCCGACCGCACCGAAGATGATTTCAGCGGATACTTCCTGGGCGATGTCGGCATTCTGGTACGACAGTATTACCGTTTCGAAATCGTTGAAGAAATCGATAGGCAGCAGCGCGTATGGTTTTACGAACACATCGAGGATAACGTGGTTGTCGCGGGCGATGGCGCGCAATCGTTGCAACTCTGTTTCGGAAAAATCGTGCTTTTTCCACGGCTTATCCGATTTATGATAACCTACGATTACCCTTGAAAAGACCTTTAACTTCTGGTTGAGCGTATCGATATCGGTATGCGACACCTCTTCTACCTCGGCATATTTACGCAGCGTCGACAGAAAGGTGGTGTTGTCGTCATCACCCATTTTTACGTAGGCAATCAGTTCCCGACTCAGGTCACCGATAGGCACGGTTTCCGAAACGTTTCGCACGACGGTCACTGCATTTTCGTAAAGTCGGTACTGCAGCGCGATATTCTCGGCCGGATTCAGGTCGTCGGTGAGGTTGGTCAACGCCACCGGACGGTACTGATGTAGGCCCGCTTTGTACTTATAATGAAGTATTTTCTTCACCGAACGCGCCAACCGTTCTTCGGTGATGATACTATCCTGATAGGCGACACATAACTTTTCCAGCGCCACCGGCACGTTCTCCGGAAAAAGTAACATATCGTTGCCGGCAAGGAAAGCGTCCAGGTCGACTTCGCCCTTTTTACGGGCGTTGGCTGCGGCTTTCATATTCAACGCATCCGTAAAGATGAGTCCATCGAAGCCCATTTCCGTCCGCAATAAGCCGGTTACGACCTGGTCGGAAAGTGAGGAAGGGTATCCGGGTCGCGCATCTACACTTGGTACATTCAGGTGGGCGACCATCACAGAGGCGAGTCCTTCGGATATCAACTTTCGATACGGTGCCAACTCCACATCTTCAAGTCGTTCCTTCGAAGCGTTGACCACCGGAAGCGCATAATGGGAATCGGTTTCGGTATCGCCGTGCCCGGGGAAGTGCTTACCTGTTGAGAACACGCGTTGGTTCTGTACGCCCTTCATAAGCGCCAGGGCACTTTCGGTCACATTGTGTCGGTCTTCCCCAAACGAACGGAATCCGATGATTGGGTTTTTCGGATTGGTATTGATATCGAGTACGGGCGCAAAGTTAAAATGTACGCCCAACCTGCGACTTTCTTTACCCATCTGTGTGCCCACCTCTTCCAGAAGCCGCTTGTCGCGGATGGCACCCAAGGTCATATTAAACGGAAAACGGTAGGTTGAGTCAAGGCGCATGCTTACACCCCACTCAGCGTCAATGCCCACAAAAAGCGGAATACGGGCCGCCGCCTGGTAACGATTGGTAAGGGCAGCCTGTCGACCAGGCCCTCCCTGGAAGAAGATAATCCCTCCGATTTTCTGGTCGCGTACGAGGCGTTCCACCGAATTGACGTGGGCCGAGTCGCGATTGGAATACGCGGCCACCATGAAAAGTTGTCCGGCTTTCTCAGAGAAATCCATACGGGCATAAATACTATCTACCCAGCGGTCTTCTTTATCGGAATCCTCGAGAAACGGGAACTTGTGTTTTCGTGCCGCTACCGTATCTATCTTGGTGTCCGAAGGTACCGTCACGTGCACCACCGGGGGGTGCGACGTTTTCTTCGACGCACAGTTCAATAGAACCAGCGACGAAACCAGTAGTGCAGCGGTAACCAGAAAACGGCGTGACATGTTAGAAGAAACGGCTGTGCCAGCTGTCGAACGCGGGTACTTCCCAGGCGTCACGATATTCGGCCACATTGGTAACGAGGTTATTGAACACTATGGTATTGCCCGTGACGGCTTTTTCTTTCGCCATGCGGCGGAAATCCGTCAGGTTTTTGTGCGAAATGAACTCGCCCGTACGGAACGTCACGTTCATTTTGTCGAGCAGGTCAACGCCATATTGTTGTTCGAGTGACTGTATAAAAACGACCGATGCATCAATGGAACATCCGGTTGCGGCTTGGACCTCCTGGTTGACGGCCAATACGATGAAGCGATTGTAGCGCAATTCGAAGGAGGCTTCCAGACCGGAACCGTGTGCCGTCCAATTATCGATAAAGGCGCGTAAGGCCGTGTCGATTGCTGCCACTTCTTCGTCAGTGAAGCGTCTGTCGGATTGGTAAATCCAGATCCGGGACTCTTCCGGAAGTTGGTCAAAGGGTACCCACATAATTAAATATCCTGAGCGTTGGCAATCATTTCGGCGATATCCAATACTTTGATGTCACCTTCCTTCTCTTTATTCTTCACGCCATCGGTCAGCATGGTGTTACAAAACGGACAACCCGCAGCGATGATGTCGGGTGCCGTTTCAAGTGCGTCTTCCGTGCGTTCGATGTTGACTTCCTTGCGTCCGGGTTCGGCATCCTTGAACATTTGGGCACCGCCGGCGCCACAGCACAGGCCATTGGCACGCGAGCGTTTCATCTCTACCAATTCCACATCGAGTTTCCGCAACAATTCGCGCGGCGCTTCGTAGATGTTATTGGCGCGTCCGAGATAGCAGGGGTCGTGGAACGTAATCCGTTTTCCCTTGAACTGACCGCCTTCTACCGCCAGCTTGCCCTCGTCGAGCAGACTCTTGAGGAAGGTGGTATGGTGAACGACTTCATAAGTACCGCCGAGTCCGGGATATTCGTTTTTCAGCGTATTGAAGCAATGCGGACACGCCGTCACGATTTTCTTGACTTCGTATGCGTTGAGCAATTCGATGTTCATCATCGCCTGCATCTGGAAAAGGAATTCGTTGCCGGCTCTTTTAGCCGGATCGCCCGTGCAGCTTTCCTCCGTGCCTAATACGGCAAAGGAAATACCCGCCCGGTCCAACAACCGTGCGAAGGCTTTCGTGATCCGTTTGGCCCGGTCATCGAAACTTCCCGAACATCCTACCCAAAAAAGTACTTCCGGTTGTTTGCCTTCCGCCATCATCTCGGCCATGGTCGGCACTTTCAGTAATTCTGATATACTATGCATTTTCGGTAGCGCTCACTGCC
>DATGXZ010000438.1:0-4426 GCA_035298445.1 Flavobacterium sp. | reverse complement strand
ATGATGCGATCGCCTACTTTCAGGCTGCTTTCAAATGCTTTTTCTTTCTTCATGCGTTGCTGTTGTGGTCGTATCATAAAGAAGTAAAATACGACGACCATCGCAACGATAGGCAATAATGATTCCATTTCCATTTCGGTTGTTTTTGGATGTTAGTTTTTGGGTGCCACGCCGTTAAGGTCGGCGATGTGGCCTGTGACGTAAATAGTTTCGTGACCCTTGTCGATATTTGCCAGAAGGGTTACGCTTTTGCGGATATCGCCCCGCTTGCCTTTTGAGTTAAAAGAAACCTTGATTTTCCCTTTTTGTCCCGGCGCGATTTTCTCTCCTTTCGGATATTCGGGCACTGTGCAGCCACACGACCCCTTTGCATCACGGATGATCAGGTCAGAGCCGCCCGTGTTGGTAAAGGTGAATTCATGCACGCTGATCGAGTTTGGCGCGATTTCACCAAAGTTGTACTCGGTTTCCTCAAATGTGATCGCTGCCGAGTTGTCTTTCTTTTCATTCTTACAAGCCGTCGTGAGCACGAATGCGGCCAACATGCCTAATGCGATTTTCTTCATGATGCTATAGGTTTAGAGAAGTCCACGCCCCGCTTTGTTCAACCGGTCCGACTCCATGAATTCTTTTGCCAGATTATCGAGGATCCCGTTGATGAAGATGGAACTCTTGGGTGTAGAATATTCCTTTGCAATCTCTACGTATTCGTTTATCGTCACCTTCATCGGAATCGACGGAAACTTCAGGAACTCGCAGATGCCCATTTTCAGGATGATCGTATCCACTTCCGCAATACGGTCGGTATCCCAGTTCGGTGTTTTGTCGAGGTATTCTTTGGCCAGTTCGGTTTCGTTCAACACGGTGCGCCGGAACAGATCGCGGATGAATTCCCGATCGTCCTCGTCTTTGAACAACGGATCCACCCGGAAAGGCACGCCCTCCTTCATACTCCGCAACTGCTTGACCACATTGGTATTGACCACCGGAATATCGTCACTCCATGTCAGTTTATGGTCTTCCAGGTAATCGTACAGCTTATCATTCGGTGCGATTACCTCTTCATACAAGTCTATGATGAACGAACGATCGTCTGCAAACGATGACTTCTTCCGTTCCATATAGTCGGTGTATATAGCGCTTTGCTTGATCTCTTTGAGCAACAACAGGATGTAATCGTCATTCAGCTTCCAGTTGTTGATTTTTCGCTCTTTGAGTGCATCGGTCAGTGAGGTGCTTTCCTCCAATGCACGAAGTACTCTATTGTCAACAAACTTGCGGTCGGGGTTGCGGTCGGCGGCCGTTGCGAGGTGTTTACGACTTGAGACTTCGAGGAATTCAGCCTCTGCACGTCGTATTTCGACCAATGCCGACAAAAGCATCAGGTAGAGGTCTTGAATGATGTCGATGCTGTTTCGGAGAAAACGCTCCTGCGCGTCGAGATCATCGGATTCGTTTTGATGCATCGCGTAAATGGACTGCATCACTTTTACGCGGATATGTCGCCTGTTTAACACCTGAAGAACTTTAAAAAATAAGGGCGGATGCACTACTACATCCGCCCGCAAAAATAAGAATATTATCGTATGCTTACGACGAGCCTTGTTCCTTTTTTCGGTCGTCGATGCGTTTCTGTGCAATTGACATGGCTGCCTGCTGCGTCGTGATACCGGTTGCATCCGCAAGGGCGAAGATCTCCAACGTCGTGTTGTAGATATTCTCCGTGCGACGCAGGGCTTCTCCTTCCGCATACTTGACGATCTCACCATATACATTGATGATGCCGCCGGCGTTGATGAGGAAGTCAGGCGCATACGCGATGCCTCTCTCACGAAGGATTTTACCGTGAACCGACTCATTGGCGAGCTGGTTATTGGCCGCACCTGCCACAACCTGCGCTTTGATGCGGTATACGGTGTCATCGTTGATGGTGGCTCCGAGTGCGCATGGTGCATAGATGTCGACGTCGGCGTCATATACATCGTCCGTAAAGATCGTGGCGTTGTATTTTTTAGCGACTTCTTCTAGACGGCTTTGGCTGATATCGGCGATCAAAACACGGGCCCCGTCCTGGGTCAGGTGCTTTACAAGGGTTTCGCCTACGTGCCCGATACCCTGGACGAGAACCGTGCGTCCGTCAAGATTATCCGATCCCAAACGGTATTTGGCAGCGGCTTTCATTCCCATATAAACACCGTAAGCTGTTACAGGCGATGGATTTCCAGAACCTCCTTTGCTTTGCGAAACTCCGGTTACGAACGGCGTCACTTCACGGATCAGGTCCATGTCTTGCGTTGTCGTACCCACGTCTTCCGCTGTAATGTATTTGCCGCTGAGCGAGTGTACGAACTGACCGAAACGGGTCATCATCTCAGGTGTTTTATCCACCTTCGCATCGCCCATGATCACGGCTTTACCTCCACCGAGGTTGAGTCCGGTGATGGCCGACTTATAGGTCATCCCGCGGGACAGGCGTAATACATCGTTCAATGCCTCCCATTCGTTGGCATAGTTCCACATACGCGTACCACCCAAGGCAGGGCCGAGCACGGTGTTGTGGACACCGATTATTGCTTTCAAACCCGTATCTTTGTCGTGACAAAAAACGATTTGCTCGTGGTTGTCGAAAGACATCTGACCGAATACGGGATCCATTTTCTTTACGTCGCCTGGGGTAAGCACTTCTGTAATCATATCAGCAAATAATTTTGATGCATTGTCAAAAAAGACGGTACAAATGTAGGGTTTAATTCAAAACTTCGCCTTTAAAAACGGTTTTTTTGGCAATGCACTAACATAAACCACTGTTCGGGGATAAAAAGGAAATTTTACTTTTTTTAACTTTTTAACACATTATTGTTAAAAATTCCGATATTTTCCATCACATCATGAGAGAACTTCAGTATTTAAACAAATATTTCTTCAAGTATAAATATCACTTTTTAGCTGGAATCGTCACGACGATTGTGGCACAGATATTTTACTCGCTTACCCCGCGGTTCGTGCGCGAATCTTTCAAGGTAGTAGAAGACTATGTCGCCCAGTCCAAACGCTCCGGAAACACGCTCGATTTGCCAATCCTCAAGTCGCATCTGGCCGACAATATCCTGTTGATTTTAGGAACGGCGTTGATTGCGGGCATCCTAACCTTTCTTATGCGGCAAACCCTTATCGTGATGTCGCGTCACATTGAATTCGATTTGAAGAACGAAGTGTTCCGGCAGTATGAGCGACTTGACCAGGACTTCTACAAACGGAACCGCACCGGCGACCTCATGAACCGCATCAGCGAGGATGTGGGTAAGGTGCGGATGTATGTGGGGCCTGCCGTGATGTACACCATCAACACCCTTGTGCGGTTTGTGGTCGTTATTGCGTTTATGTGTAGCGTATCGCCCGAACTGACCCTCTGGACGGTGCTTCCCCTTCCCCTGCTTTCTTATGTGATTTTCCGCCTCAGCACGAGCATCAATCGGAAGAGTACCGCCTTCCAGCAGAACCTTTCCAAACTTTCCACTTTTTCACAGGAGCTCTTTTCGGGTATCCGCGTCGTAAAAGCCTACTCATTAGAGCAAAAGCAGGCAGAAAACGTTTCCCAGTTATCGGAAGAAAGCCGCGCCCGCAGCATGGACCTCGCGCGGGCCAATGCACTCTTCGGCCCGTTGATGATTGCCCTCATTGGTGTCAGTAACCTGGTCGTTATTTACTATGGCTCTGTCATGTATCTAGACGGACGCATCACCCACTTAGGCACCATAGCCGAATTCATCCTCTATGTCAACATGCTTACCTGGCCGGTAGCGTCGTTGGGTTGGGTAACCTCGATGGTGCAGGAAGCAGCGGCGTCGCAAAAGCGGATCAACGAGTTTTTGCTGATAAACCCTGACATCCAGAACAAAGCGAGCGGACATGACGCCATTGCCGGTGAAATCAGGTTTGAAAATGTGAGTTTTACGTATGCCGACACGGGTATCAAGGCACTGGAAAACGTCTCGTTCACGATAGGAAAAGGAGAAACGCTGGCGATATTGGGCCGCACCGGATCCGGGAAATCTACCTTACTGTCATTGATCGGACGGTTGTATGACAGCACGGAGGGACAAATCCTCATTGACGGAAAGCCTATTGCGGAAGTCAACCTTTTTGACTTACGCCACAGCATCGGGTTTGTACCACAGGACGCGTTCCTGTTCTCTGACACCATTGAGAACAATATCCGTTTTGGACGTGAAGATGCGACTGAGGAAGAAGTGCATGAGGCCGCGCGGATGGCCGTCGTGCACGACAATATCATCGGCTTTGCCCAGCAATACCAGACGCTTCTGGGCGAACGGGGCATTACGTTGTCGGGCGGACAAAAGCAGCGGGTATCGATCGCGCGGGCCTTTATCAAAGATCCCCAAATCCTCCTGCTTGACGATGCTCT
>DATGXZ010000437.1:0-6868 GCA_035298445.1 Flavobacterium sp. | reverse complement strand
CGCCCGATGCAAGCGTAATAGGGTAGGTGTAACCTCCGTCTGTCGATAGTTTGATGTTGACATTTGCCGACAGGGTATTAGTGCTGTTGACGCTCCACGTAACGGCTTTGGTTTCACCTACATACCAGGTTTCATTGGTGTTGGGCGCCGTTACAACGAAAGGTCCGGCTGTGCCGCTGACCGTAAGGGTAGTATTGGTCTGGTTGGTTTGTCCGCCCAGTGAGTTGTTATCGCGTGCTGTACAGCGGAAGTTCATCGTACGGGCCACGCTTGGCAGCACCTCCCATGTTGGGGTCACGTTCGCGATCACTGCATTTAGGTTCGGGAAGGTGCGGGTGGGGTCGGTGGTAGGTGTAAACGAACGAAATGCCGGCCGGGTCGTGTTGGTCGAGGCCGGAGGCATAACTTCGCCAGTGCCCGTACCATTGTTCATTTGCTCCCAGCAATAGGTAATGGCATCGCCGTTGGAATCACTACCTGTGGCGGTAAGGATGAACGGTGTCGATTTTGGGATGGTATAAGAAGCCGTCGTAGATACGGTAGGCTCGGCATTGGCGATAGAAGTTTCGGTCTCACACGTATATCCCGACATACCGCCGGTTATTTGCTGGATGCTATATGCATGGAAATAGGCATCGGAGTTGTTTTGCACGTTCGGTGCACAAATTCCGGCGTACCCCATAATGGTCGAACCACTACCAGGCTCCATAGCCGCGGCAGTGGAACGTTGGCAGGCATTGTTTTGGGTGTGGCTGGCACCGAACTGGTGGCCGATTTCGTGGCAGACGTAGTCAATGTCGAACGGATCGAATTGCGGTGTTACGATGCCCGTCACGCCTGAACCTTTACTTGTAGCATTACAAGGTGCAGTTGAGGCGATACCACCACCACCCGTACTGAATACGTGTCCGACGTCATACGCGCTGGCTCCGATAATACCTGTAATGTTGCTGGTATTGGCACTCAGCATCTGGCTTCCGTCGTAGTTGTCATACGGATCCGGATCAGGCGTGGTGTCAATGTTGACGTTATTGCGATAGACAAGGCGGTTGTTAGACGCCACCACTTGGAAGACCACGGCGAAGTCACGCTTATACACACTGTTTACGCGGGTAACGGTCGTATTGATGGCGGCAAGCGCATTCGCAACCGTATTCCCATAGTAGTAGGTATACTCAGACGTACAGGCAACTGCAAGGTCAAAGGTGCGAAGGACGCCGTCTGTCGAGTTACGGAACTGCATGGAAGGCGGCAGTGACTCGACATCCACCATATCCACGTCCGCATGACACTCGAAGCCGTCGTTTTCGGCACGGCTGCATTTGTTGCGGTCATATACGATATAGCGACCGTCGTTCCGTAGGAAATCATACGTGTCGATGTAAATGGTTCTTTCGCCGGTCACAAGTCCGGCAAAGCCCAACTGCGACAAGCTAACATAGATCTTGTTCAACGGATTTTTTCGGCTCACCCCGAAATACGAGGTAATATCCGGATACAGGGCCTCGAGTTCAGGGGCGAGGGTGTAGGTTTTCTCCATACTGAACGTTTCCGTTGTGCCGTCTTCCATAGGGAAATCGACCAAAACAGTCTTTGTCAGTAAGCCGTTCGCGCCGCGTACGGCCGTTTGGGCCAGTTCAGACTTAATGGCATTGAAGTCGAGTGTTACCACCCGGAATTCATTTGGAACGGTTTTTCTTTTAGGCTTTTCACGTACGGTCTTTTCAGTACCGTCAAAACGCCAATAGGTTTTCTGGGAAAAGCACACGCCAGTCGAGAAGAGCAACAGGACCAATGTTGCCAGCGTAAAATTTTTCATTTTTTTAAGATTTGGGGCATGTCAAACTTAGAAAAGAAAAAACTACCAGCCAAATTTTTTATCGACAAAGTGATGCTTTTTGTCGACGAAATGCACTTTTTGGAATCTCACTACAATTTAAATAATTGAAAATCAATAATTTATGATTTAAGTAAAAAGTCGTCTTTAATGCAATTTTTTGTCGGATTTGTAGTGTAAAAACGGTTTTGAACTAAGAAAACACCTATAAAAAGAAGCGGAAGAGGGGGTGAAAAGTGCATTTTGGCGATAGGGCCAAAAAAAAAGTCGTCCACTGGACGACTTTTTTGTAGCGAGGACGGGAGTTGAACCCGTGACCTCAGGGTTATGAATCCTGCGCTCTAACCGACTGAGCTACCTCGCCTGATTCGGCGTCCGTTTCGGAACGCGGGTGCAAATATAGGACTAAATTCAGATGTAGCAAGAACGGCCTCTAAATTTTTATTTGTATCGGGTGCCAAACAATTAATTTTAATTGTATATATTTCGACTTTCAATCCCCAATCCGCATGGAAGTAAAAGTAAAATACGAACTTGAATTCCCCATCAATTCCTCGCCGCAGTTGCTCTATCAATATATCTCAACACCCTCGGGCTTATCTGAGTGGTTCGCCGATAATGTAAACGCCCGTGGCGAGATCTTTACCTTCATATGGGAAGATACCGAAGAGCGCGCGCGCGTAGCTTCACGCAAAACGGGAGAGAAAATCAAGTTCCGCTGGATTGACCAGAACGATCATGATACCGACTACTTTTTCGAGCTTCGCATCCTGGAGGATGAGATTACGAAAGACGTATCCCTGATGGTGGTCGACTACGCACCCGAGTCGGAACTCGACGAAGCCGCCCAATTGTGGGAGAACCAGGTGTCTGACCTTAAACACGTGATCGGATCCGTTTGATTGTAGGACGCTTCATTTAGACGTATATTTGCCCTGATTCTTCAGGGCTTTTTTTATGCTGCACTTCAACGGGGAACTCGTTCCCGACGCTTCCATTCCTTTGGCCGGTAACCGCGGCTTCCTCTTCGGTGACGGGGTTTTTGAAACACTGCGGGTGAACGACGCCAAACCGCTGTTTCTCGAAGACCATTATTTCCGTTTGATGGCCGCCATACGTATTTGCCGGATGGAAATTCCGATGACCTTCACGATGGAATTCTTTTCCGCTGCGATTGCCGAATTGGTAACGACATTGGGTTACCAGGCAGCGGCACGCGTCCGTATTACGGTGTTCCGGAATAGCGGCGGGTCTTACCGCCCAACCGACAACACGGTGTCGTGGCTGATGGAAGCGACCGCCATCGATCCGGTATTTGGATGGGAGGAAGGGCCGTATGAGGTCGAACTCTATAAAGATTACCTGATTCCGCGGCAACTACTTTCCTCTATCAAATCGACCAACCGGATGCTCAACGTCACAGCGGCCGTTTTTGCCGAAGAGAACGGCTACGCGAATTGCCTGTTGCTGAACGATGCGCGTAATGTAGCGGAAGCGGTGCAGGGCAATGTGTTTATGCTGACCGGTAACCGGTTGGTAACACCTCCGGTGTCAGAAGGCTGCCTCAACGGCATCATGCGACAGCAGGTAGTGGCCCTGGCGCGAAAAATGGAAGGCTTCGAGGTGGTGGAAGAACCAATTTCCCCTTTCGATCTTCAAAAAGCCGATGAGTTGTTCCTTACCAATGTTATTATGGGTATACGTCCGATAACGTACTATCGGAAGAAAGCGTTTGGGGACGCCTTTGCCCGGCGCTTGCTGGTGCAGTTAAATGCCCAGTTGCGCCTGGCCTGAATCAGTTCAGGATCGGATTTTCGGGGGCATTTGACCAGATAAGATACTCACCGCCTAATTCCAGTATTTTTTCTTTCCAGAAATGGGTGGTAGGGCGTCCGAGTATTTTCTTTTCGTAGATGTTGTCGGCTAAAATCCAGGAATGCGACTGCATCTCTTCTTCCAGTTGATGGGCGCTCCATCCGGTATACCCGAGAAAAAAACGAATGTTGTCTTTCCCGATTTCGCCCCGGTTGATCAGGTCGCGGGCATATTCGAAATCGCCTCCCCAGTAGATACCGTTGGAAATTTCGATACTTTCCGGAATCAAATCCGGTACGTTGTGGATGAAATAAAGGTTGTCCTGCTCCACCGGCCCGCCATTGTAAATCTTGAATTTGGCGTTCAGCTCCGGTATCAGGTCGCTTAGCGTATACCGAAGCGGCTTGTTGATGATGAAGCCTACCGAGCCCTCACGGGTATGGTCAGCCAGCAGGATTACCGAGCGGTTGAACGACGCATCGCCCAATGTACTCGACGGTTCCGCAATCAGTAATTGTCCTTTTCGTAGCTTTTCCAAAGTCATGAGACACGGAATTTTCCTTAAAAGTATAAAATTATTTTCATAAAAAGAATGCCTATTCCTACAGCGTTAACAAAAAAAGCCTTCCCAATGAAGGGAAGGCTTTGAGGTTGTATCGAATAGAACGATTAGTTGATGGCTCCTTCGAGGTCAGCACCTGCTTTGAACTTCACTACTTTCTTAGCAGCGATCTTGATGCTGGCACCTGTTTGTGGGTTACGCCCTTCCCTTGCAGCACGGCTTGATACAGACCAAGAGCCAAAACCTACCAGGGAAACACGTCCGCCTTTCTTCAGTGTGCCGCCGATGTTGTTGATGAACGACTCAAGAGCCAGTTTAGCAGCATTTTTTGAAATTCCGGCGTCAGCCGCGATTGCATCGATCAATTCTGATTTGTTCATAATAATAGTATTAATTGTTGGTTAAACATTCCTTATACAAACAAATTTAAGAGGAATTCCTTACCAGGCAAGGGCTGGCGGGGTCCAGACGCATTTTTGTTAATAACTTCAATGCATTTGTTCATAAGCAGGCTTGATTTTTCCAAAATGCCGCAAGGCCAGTAACGGCGCGCCCTACAGCGCAAATGCCCCGTCAGAGAACCGGATACCGTTCAAGAGTTCGGAAACGGTCATTTTTTTCTTACCCGGAAACTGCAACGACAGGATACGCAGGTACCCGTCGGTTACCGCAATGCGAAGATCTTTTTTCGTCGTCACTATGCGGCCCGGGCGGTGCTCAGGTGCGCCTGCTTCGAATTCCGCTTCATATATTTTGACGTTCCATTCCTGGGATGCATCCTGTATAAGTGTCCAGGCGGCGGGATAGGGCGACAGGCCCCGAATCAGGTTACGGATGGCCTCGCCTGACATTTGCCAGTCGATACGCGTATTTTCTTTGGTGAGCTTAGGGGCGTTCTTTCCTGTGTCATCCATCGGCTGGGGGGTGGTCGTAACACTTCCGTCTGCGACCCTTCGCAGGGTTTCCACCACTGCTTCTTTGCCCAGGTCCATCAAACGGTCGTGCAGGGTCCCCGCATTGTCCTCGTGGGTGATGGCCGTTTCTTTACTTAGTATGATGGCACCCGTGTCAATCTTCTCGTCGATAAAGAAGGTCGTAACACCCGTAGTGCTTTCCCCGTTGATCAGCGCCCAGTTGATTGGTGCGGCACCGCGATAATCGGGCAGCAGCGACGCATGCAGGTTGAAGGTTCCTTTTGGAGGCAATGCCCAAATCGATTTCGGCAGCATCCGGAAGGCCACCACCACCTGGATGTCTGCCCGAAAAGAAGCTAGTTCTTCCCGGAAAGCCTCGTCTTTGAGGTTCAGGGGTTGCAACACCGGGAGCCCGTGCGCCACGGCGTATTCTTTTACGTTTGAAAAATGCAGTTTTTGTCCGCGACCCGCCGGTCGATCAGGAGCCGTCACTACTGCTACGACCTCATATCCAGCCTGCCGTATGGCGTCGAGAATGCCCGTTGCGAATTCGGGCGTCCCCATAAAGACTATGCGAAGATTATCCATTCCGTTTGTATCGATTATCGGACGTAAGCACGATTTCTTCGTTCTCGAGTAGCGTCCGGAGCGCAAAGATAAGGGCATCCGGCGGTAATCCGGTCGCTTTTTCCAGTTCGGCTGACGAGTGCGGACCGTTTGTCAGTGCCCTGCGTATCTGGTCTGCTGCCGTGGCGGGTCGCTCAGCTTTTCGGGCCAGGCAGGTCGAACAGCGACCACAATCGTCGCCAGGCGTTCCGAAATACGCCAGCAGTTTGCGCGACTGGCATATACCGTCAGAAGTTACGTAAGCGGCAACAGCTTCGAACTGCTGCGTTTTCACGGCATTCTGGCTCTCCAAATGGCGGGATACGCGACTGATCGTATGTTCGTCTTCGCGTATCTCAAGAAACGAAACAGCTGCATCGCTGTCGTTGCGTTTAAGAACGGCGAGTTCTCGTGCGGCGAGACGCTCCAGCACCTGCAACAGTTCGGTTTCGTCTTTTCCGGTTTTTCGGGCGAGAAAGGGAAGATTGAGCGCGGTTTCGAGTTCCCATATACCCGGATAGGTGCGCAGCAGCAAGCTGACCACGGGTTCATCCGCCGGATGCAGGCTGGCGTATCGGATGATTTCTTTTGATTCGGCCGTGAACCGCAGCGTCACTTTCTCGATGCCGTCCTGCGAGAGCGCCACAATACCTGACCGATCCAGAAACTGCAACGCGTTGTATGTTTTGATGACCGGGAACCCATAGTGCACACAAAATCGGTGCAGACTCAATGGGTAGGCCTCGCCCGGTCCTTCTCCATAGGCGATCTGCAAGTGGTTGCAGAGTTTTTTATAGACTTCCAGAAGAAAGGTTTTTGACGGAAGGGATCCCAAAAAACGGCCCCGTGCATGGTCAATGTCGGCGGGTGCCAATAGGATAATGGCCGCAGCGCTCGCACCGTCACGTCCGGCACGACCTGCCTCCTGATAGTAATTTTCGAGGTTCTCGGGTAA
The DNA here is from genome assembly GCA_035298445.1 of Flavobacterium sp. GTDB lineage: Bacteria > Bacteroidota > Bacteroidia > Flavobacteriales > Flavobacteriaceae > Flavobacterium. The sequence goes on along the minus strand of DATGXZ010000437.1, from coordinate 179 downwards.
TTCAAGGTGAAGGACGGTGCGCACATCGGGCTTGTCGATACCCATTCCGAAAGCGTTGGTAGCGACGATACACCGTTTCTGGCCCGTCATCCATTCTTCCATATGGCGGTTCTTCTCCCGAAAAGGGAGTCCACCGTGGTAATGCGTCGAAGCGATACCATATGCCTGTAACTGATCGG
>DATGXZ010000436.1:0-6218 GCA_035298445.1 Flavobacterium sp. | reverse complement strand
CATGTTTCACTTCCCGACAGCGCTTCCGTTGTCCAGCAAATCGGCAGGTCCTCTTCCTCCGCTGTTTCAAAACTCTCCGTTTCCAAAGAAGCAAATGCAGCAGGCTCACACAGCGTATCAAACGATTCCGGTTCGATCCAGGCACCAAACGCGCCACCACTACACACCGAACGGATCCAGACATAATACGTCGTCGAATCATCCAGTCCCGTCAGCGTCACAGCCGTCTCCGTGGGTGTCAGCGCATTCGGCAGCGTCGCAGGGTCCGCATTCGGATCCGTCGACCAAACTACCTCCCACGAAGCCTCCGAGCCATTAGAACCCCACATCATTTCCGCCGTGTTCGTCGTTTGCCCTTCGATCAGGATGTCGCTCACATCCGGACACGCCGGCGCCACTTCCCAACGGATGTCATCTAGGAAAGCCGACGACCAGATATCCGACGCCACGAGGCGGATGCCCACATAGTGGTCCGTTCCCGTATAGACCGTAAAATCAACCGTATGCTGTTCCCATTCATCGTTTAGCGCTATTTCGTCCAACGGTGTGAAAACCGCCTGGTTGGTGCTATAATCGAGCGTACCCACCTGTACCGACATATCCAAATCAGCAAAGCCCATGAATTTCAGGCGATGCGTGCCCGTTCCCACCGTTGAGAGGTTTGGCGATACCAGGATGATGTCATTAAAATCCGTATCTGCGTCAGCATTCGACAGCATCACGGCATTCGGTGAAGAAAACACCGGCCCCCACGACACCGTCTGCACAAAACCGGCATTCGAAGGTCCGCGTACAATCGACGTCCAGCAATCCGGCAGCACCGGCATCTCGACCCCGTCAAACGTTTCAAAGAACTCTGTGGCTGCCTCGCAGTCGGTGCGGAAAGCCAACGGACCGATCCACGCACCATAATCGTTGCCCGCACAAAGCGAACGAACCCAGACATTATACGTCGTATTGGTCGATAATCCGTTCAACGTTGCTTCTGTAGCATTCACCGTTTGAGGCGTTGCACCGCTCGGGTCGAAAACGTTCGCATCGGTCACCGCAATCTGCCATTGGCTTTCGTCGCCCGCCGACGTCCAGGTAAAGCTGCCACCCTCCGGCGTTACAGCGGTAGTAGTGACGTCCATCACGTCCGGACAGCTCGGTGTAAGCTCCCAGCGCACATCGTCGATATACACATCCGAGAAACTCTCGCCCGTCATCCGGAAGGCAATATAGGCATCCGGACCCGTATAGCTCGCAAAATCAATTGTGTATTCCGATGCGATGGTTTCTAACGCGACCGTCTCAAGTGGCGTGAACGCTGCACCCGGGAAGGGACCGTCAACCGTGCCGATCTCGACATCCGCGCCAAAGCCACGCGCCCAGAATTTCAGGCGATGCGTACCCGCTCCTACGTTCGAAAGCCGCGGCGACACCAGCGCAATCAGGTTTTCATTAAGATTAGTAAACCCTGAGCTCATGCCAATCGAATTCGGTGACGCATTCACATCACCCCATGTGACTGTCTGCACCTGCGCGAAGTCAGCCACCGAAGGACCACTCAGTATCGACGACCAGCATGTCGGAAGTGTTCCCTCCTCCGTGCTGTCGAAATTTTCAAAGAAGGTAGAGATGGCCGTACACGAGGTCGTGAAATGATACGGTCCGATCCAAGCACCATAGTCGTTGCCGGCACAAACCGAACGAATCCAATACGTATAGGCAGTGTTCGGTGCCAATCCCGACAACGTCGTCGCAGGGTTGGGAGTGACCGCCGCAATCGTAGCCGTGGCCGGATCTTCAATCGGATCGGGTGCATACGCTACCTGCCAGGAGGTTTCCGTCCCACCGGGCGACCAGCTAAACGAGGCAGATGTGTCAGACACGGCCGTCAGGGCGATTTCCGTTACATCCGGACACGTTGGGTTGACTTCCCACCGGATGTCATCCAACAACGCATATTGGTAAATGGATGTGGCCGCCACGCGGATCGCGACATAGGTATCCGGTCCGGTATACGATGTGAAATCCACCGCATAGCCCTGCGGTTGGTTGGTAAGGTCGATCGATTCGATGAGGGTGAAGATAGCCGTCTCGGCGCTGCTGTCAATCGTGCCGATTTCAAGTGGTGCGGTGCCGCGTGCCCAGAATTTCAGGCGATGCGTGCCGGTCGAAAGGGTCGACACATTTGGGGAAACCAGAATCATATCGAAGTCGCCCGACGATTCACCTACATTGATTTCAATGAAGTTAGGGTCAGAGTGGACGGTCGTCCAGTCCGTGATCTGCACCGAATCGAAAAGAAGATTCCCCCGGCGGAGTACCGACCAGCAAATCGGCAATTCATTGCTGTCATCGAAGTTCTCGAAAAAGGTCGCGACCGGCAGACAGGCCGTGTCAAACGACATTGCAGGGGCCCACGGACTGAACTCGGAGCCGCAGTTTGCGCGCACGTAAATATTGTATGGCGTGCCGGGGTTTAGGTCCGTTGCCGTGTAGCTGTTTGTGGTTACATCGGTGCCGTTGTCGCCCGGTCCCGGACTGTCGACGCCCTCCGCAAGCACCAGTACCTGCCACGCAGTTTCCTCACCACCGGGTTCCCAACTAAAGCTGGCAGTGGTAGTGGTCAGGCCGGTGACGCCGATGTTCAGCGGAATCGGGCAGGTCAGTAGAGCCTGGAACCCGGTGTCATGGCAATCCGACACACCATCGCAGTCGGCGTTGTCAGAATAGTGGAGGCGAATCTGGGATGAGGTAATGTCTTCCACAAAAAGGGGCGCAGGCCCCGAGGCAATTACCACATCGTCCCAGTCGGTGACCGTGATGTAGCCGTCACCCGACTCGCCCGTGCAGAGGAAGAGGTAATCCGCACCCACGGCAATACCGTTTACGGCAGCGTATTCCTGGGTGAAGTTGCAACCCGAGATGACTTCGTAAAGCCCGGTATTCTGGGCGGTAATGACATCCAGTGGATACTGGTCGTCACGAATACACTGCGCTCGTCCGGACCAAAAGGCGCCGAAAAGGAGCAAAACAAGCAACGTAATTTTTTTCATAGAGTGATAATTGTGTATAATGGTTTCTAAAGGTATTCAACAACGGGCAAAAGGTTGTGTCGAAACACCCTCAAATCACAAAATAATCACAATGGGAACCCATTTATAACAGAAAACCCGGATCATTGTCCGGGTCTTCCTGTTAATCTACTGAAAGTTATTCGTGTATACGGACGGTTTTTACCGTATCTCCTTCGAATTCAATCACCAACGTTTTGGTATGGAGGGTCATGGCAGCCGCTTTTTCCCGCTCGATTTCGTAAAACAAATACGATCCGTCGGTGCGGTCAGCCGGGCCCAGTTGCGCCAACAGGACGTTCTTCGACAGCCGTTTCAGTGTATCCGATGCGAAAACGTCATTCAACATCTCGTCGCGGTAGGGGTAGGCTTCGTCGGCTTTCGTACGCCATAAGGCCGCATCAAAACGTCGTTCCGTGTCGGTATACTGGTAGTCGTTGCGATAGCGTTGGCACGACAGCCCCATAAATAATAGGGCAAGTACGAAGAGTGGGGTTAGTTTTTCCATTCGATTTTTCTTGAAAAGTACATGACAGCCGCAAGAATTGCAAACAGCCCAAGACTTCCGACCAACAAGGCATAATCTTCCAGTTGTATGATAACGAAAATAAACGCGTAGACGGTCGAGAGCGACGCACAGATAAATAAGGCCCGCTTCGGTTGTCGCAATATCGACAGCGAGTACAACGAGATCAAAATCACCACCGCCACCGCCGCGATGCTGTAGGCAAACGAGAAACTACTGTGCTCAGTGATCGAGATCAACAACGTGTAGAACATCACCAACGCAATACCGATCATCGCATATTGAAACAGATGGATACCGATTTTATTAATCGTCTGCATGAGGAAAAACACCAAAAATGTAAGGCCGATGACCAGGAAACCGTATTTACTGGCGCGGTCGTTCTGCAGGTATTCATCCACTGGCACCACGAAATCCACCCCAAAGGCATACGGATCAAGGTTTGGAAGCTGGCCGAAGTAATGGGAGGAAAACGGACGGCTGACCGGAAGCACTTTCCAATCGGCGACAAATCCTGTCGAGGCATTGATGGTGCGCTCGGCCGGAATGAAATTCCCCTGGAAGCCCGGTGTCTTCCAATCGGATGACATCGAAACGGTTGTTGTGCGACCCACTGGCACAAACCGGATCTGGTTGGCCCCGTTATAGGTGATGTCAAACGAGAAGTCAGTGCGGTCGCGTTGTAGGAAATCCGCCCCAATATAGCCCGTTTCCAGTCGGCTGAGTGCATCCGTTTCCTGTGTCATCGCCGGCGCCAACCCAAACGAACGGCCGCCCCACTTGATTGAAAGTTCGTTCCGGATGCCTTTCAGGTCGGTCGTACAGAGCACCAGCGTGGCCTTCTGCCATTGAAAGGAGGTGTCTGAGCTGTCGGCCGCCGTTAACGACGGGCGTGAAAACGTACCCTTGAACGCCATATTCACCGTATACACAATCGATTCATAATTGCCGCGGCTTCGTCGCTGGGTGTCGGCCTTCGACACATTGTCGAGGCGGTCAGGGAAGAAATAGGCCGTTTTCTCTTCGATATGCTCGATTAACGTCTCCTTTTTCGTGGTCGGATCCTGGCGCTTTTCGGTAGAACGGCCCGTATACGGCACTTTCAAAACCGGACCGTAGACCGTTACGCTGTCGCCCCATTTTTGGGTAATTTCTTTCGCCACCTCCCGCTGTCGTTCGGTGCGTTCAAAGATCAGGTTGCGCACCAACTGCAGCGGAATCAGCAGGAACAGGCTCAGGAAGCCTACCATCAGCAGCCGGGCGGTCGTCGTTTGGAAGAAAGGGGTGTGGTCGTACGTTTTCGGAGGATTTTCCATATTGAAAAGATTTTTGGATTACGGATGTAAAGGTTGAAGCGACAGTTGTGCGCGAACGGCATGCAGCGGCTGGTCCAGCAAAGGCGAGAAATCGAGGGAATGGAAGCAATGCGCCTTCCGTCCTTTTCGATACGCCGCCCGGAAGAAACCAAAGTGCCGGGGAAAAGCCAGACTCAAAACCAGGCAACAAATGCCCTCGAACGAAAGCGAACCGTTACCGGCCAGACACCAGTGCACGGCGATTTCGTCTTTCAACGACAGACCGCAGCGCAACAGCACACAGTACGTGTCAAGGTGCAGGTGGCGCGGTTCGGGCACCAATTCATGGCGTTCGTAAAAGGCGGCCAGTTCCCGACCCAGGGTGGTCTGCGGGTAATAGGCTTCAGGAAAAAGGATCGGCTGTGTCATTATAAAAGAACTTTGTATTTCAAAGTAAATAGATAAAAAAAATCAGGTGTTACGGATCAGTCGCTCCAACGCGGCAATATGGGCTTCAAACGCCTGTCGCCCCGACGGGGTAGCAGTGTAGGTGGTATTGGGTTTACGGCCGATGAACTGCTTTCGCACTTCGATATAGCCCTCTGCCTCTAAAGCCTTGGCATGGCTGGCGAGGTTGCCGTCGGTAACGCCCAGCAATTCCTTGAGGGTCGTGAAATCGGCGGCATCGTTCACCATCAGGATCGACATGATACCCAACCGAATCCGATGGTCAAACGCCTTATTTATATGTTGGATGATGTTACCCACCGATTAGTTACGTTCGTACCGAAGATACATAAGAAGTCCGTAGAGTATATGCGTCGCGCCCAATCCCACCGCCAGGAACGGCACCGCCAGGGTAGGGAAGGAGACGGCCACCAATCCGATTGTTACGATTGTAACGCCCAGCCAGCGCACATCGCGAAGGGTATACTTACTGGCGTTCACACACGACAAGCCGTAGAAAATCATCACCGAGGGCGCGACCAGATTGAAGTCGCGGTTCAACACAAGTTGGATGACAAAGGCACCGCCGGTTGTTAGCGGAATAAGAAAATTGATGATGAGGCGTCGCGACACCGGACTCCAGATGGTTTCCCCTTTCCGGGCTGCCTTCCGATAGCTCAGCGTAACCGCTGTCACCAGCGACAGCAAAGCCACTACAGCCGCTATGCCACCCAACAGGAAGGTCAGGGTCCCCAAAGGCTCGTCATATCCGGCGCCCATCCGGTCAAGCGCGCTATCGGCCGCATACGCACCAACCAGTGCATAGCATCCGGCCAACACACCCGACAGGCCGCTCAGCGACATGAACTGGGTCGAACGGCGCATCAT
>DATGXZ010000435.1:0-6071 GCA_035298445.1 Flavobacterium sp. | reverse complement strand
CTGTTAGTAGTTCCTGAGAGAATACCAACAAAGTTAGGCTGATCATTGCGGGTCAGTGCCTGAACCAAAATGGAAAAGTTCGGGTTGGCAATCGCATGGTTCACGATGGTAGGCAGATCCAATACGTTGTCAACAATATGGATTACGCCGTTTTTAGCATCGATGTCCTCCGTAACAACAGTACCACCACCGTTAGAGGCACCACCGTTCAACACTACACCATTTGCCGTGTTGACAAACATACTAAGCGTGTTGGAAGCCGAAGCGCTACCTTTCGCCAATGTCTTCACGTAACCTGTGCTTAGCTGGCCTGAAGTTACTTCGCCGGCTACTACGTGATTGAGAAGAATTTCTGTCAACAACGCCTCCGGTACATCATCAACTGAATCGAAACCTTTGGCCTGAAGAAAAGCGTTGAACTTGTCGTCGGTTGGTGCGAACACCGTGTATTTTGTTGTTCCGTCGAGTGTAGCGTCAAGTCCGGTACGTTGTAGCGCACTCACCAGTACACTCAGGTTGGCATTGCCTGCCGCAATTTCTGTGATGGTTTTGTTAGACGTGCTGTTGTTGTCATCGTCACTGTCGCACGACCCTAACGTGACGAGGCAAACTAGTAAAGCAATTTTTTTCAAGTGTGTTTTCATAGCTATTGGTTTTTTTTTGTTGATGTAAAAGTAACAACGAAATCGATTTGTTTAATGTGTTTACAAAAAGATTAAACAAAGTTCAACCCGTCCAGTCTCAGAGAAAACACAGATAGGGATAACAACAAACTGTAAATGTGGCGCTTACGTAAATAAAAATGTTCAACCTAAAATTGAAATAGGTTGAACAAAATTATAATAAGGAAGCATATGTGGAACAAACGTACTCTAGTACGTTGGTGTAACCCTTCCGTTATTGCTTTAGGAAGATATAACCGCCTTTCTCCGCACCCCAAACCTGCTTGCCTTCGCTGTCAAAGCCCTGGTCCCATGATACGATTTTACCCGGGGATACCGTTACGGTAGATTTGGCGAAGCTGGCGCCTCGGAGTTCACTCGGACAGGTTTTGTCGCCGGTCTTGCCGGAATAGGTGCCTTTATCTGTTTTGTCTAATACCACCTCACAGCCCGCTTTCAACTCGATACCGTCCAACGGCAGGGCGTCAAGAGCCTCCGGCGTTTTCCAACTTCCGATCCATTTTTTCTCGTCTTTCAGCGTGTACACCTCACTCACATACTGCCCATTCCGCATCGAAAGGCGGTAAATGCGCACGCGATACGGTTTGTCCTGCCGATTGGCCAACGCCTGCTCTACATATAAGTAGTGACCGCGGTCTTTCCAGATGGGCACCATCCGTAGGGAAATATTGTAGTAATTAGCACTGTCGGCTTTCGCCTGCAATTCAGATGAATAGGTGCCTGCCATCGTACGCTGGAGATCGTCCAACAGTTTGGTTTCTTTTTGGGCAAAAGACGAAAGCGATAACAGGAACAGGGAAACAAGGGTAGCAAGGCGTTTCATGAATATTTTTTTGCAAAGGTAGGAAGTTCCCCGATTCACCGGCACGTGGATTTAGCGTTTGCTGAACCCCTCAACACCATAATTTCTTCGATATTGGCATCGCATCGGGCTTCCTGCCATAAAGTCGTCCCTAACCCATCCTAAGAACCCGATGCGCCGCCATATGACCGATTGCGCACTTATCCTCCCCCATCAATTGTTTCGGCAACTTCCGTTTGCTCCGATGCCCGTCTTCCTGGTAGAAGAAACGCTGTTCTTTCGCCAGTTCCGCTTCCATAAACAAAAAATCGCCTTCCACCGCGGCAGCATGAAGGCCTATGCCGATTACCTGGCGGCCAGAGGCTACGAGGTGCACTATATCGCCTCAACGGAGGCCGAATCGGATATTCGCTTGTTGTTGCAGCGGATTTGTGGGGATACGGGAATTACGCTCCACTGCTACGACCCCGTTGACGACTGGATACAACGGCGGATCGGGAAGAACGCTTCGTCGGTAGTATGGTACCGGAACCCATCCTTCCTGCTTGACAAAGACGACCTTCACGAGTACTTCGGCCGTGACCTGAAATCCTTCCACATGGCTGATTTCTATGCCCTGCAACGAAAAAAGTTCCGGATTTTGATGGACGGCAGCAAGCCCATCGGCGGGAAATGGAGCTTCGACGCCGACAACCGCAAGCGCTATCCGGCCAAAGCCACTCCCCCACCAGTCCGGTATCCCGATGCCGATGCCTATTACCGGGAAGCCGTCGCCTACACCCACACCCATTTCAGTGAAAACCTGGGCACCCTGTCCGATAGCCCGCTTTATCCCACGAACTTCGAGGAAGCCGACCGCTGGCTTGGCGATTTTCTCGAGAACCGTTTCCACGGGTTTGGACCGTATGAAGACAGCATCGTTGCCAACGAATCCATTCTGCACCATAGCGTGTTGTCGCCTTTGCTCAACGCCGGGCTGCTCGAACCCGGTCATGTAATCGAACGTATCCTTGCTTTCTCGGAACAATACGACGTACCGCTCAATTCAACTGAAGGACTCGTTCGTCAACTCCTCGGTTGGCGGGAATTTGTGAGGGGGGTGTACGAATACCGCGGACGCCAACAACGCACCTCGAACCGTCTCGGCCATACGCGGGCGCTGCCGGCGTCCTTCTACGATGGCACCACTGGCATCCCGCCTATCGACCAAACGATCCGGAAGCTGCTCAAAACCGGCTACGTGCACCACATCGAGCGGCTGATGGTGTTATCGAGCTTCATGAACCTCTGCGGGTTCCACCCCAACGCTGTCTACCAATGGTTCATGGAACTGTTCATCGATGCTTACGACTGGGTGATGGTGCCTAACGTCTACGGCATGGCGCTGTTTGCCGACGGTGGCATGATGAGTACGAAGCCTTATGTAAGCGGCAGCAACTACATCCGGAAAATGAGCGATTACAAACCAGGCGATTGGGAGAACATCTGGGATGCGTTGTTCTGGACTTTCATGGACCGCCACCGTCCGGTCTTTGGGAAAAACCCACGGTTGAGCGTACTGATGTCGCATTGGGATAATATGGATCCCGAACGGAAGGCGATGTTGGTGGAGCAAGCGGAGGCGTTTTTGAGTAGGCAGTCGCATTAGACAGTCGCAGTCTCAGAAGTGGGCAGTTGGCAGTCTCAGTAGGCGGTGTTACGCGCATTCCGTAGATGTACCTCACATTGTGACGTCAAAAAGTAGAGAAAAAGGTGTTTTGGGCGGTCGAAACCCATTGTTATCCATGGGATACCTTGGGGGTATATGCGGGATATACACGGAGTATATACGGAGTATACACGGAGTATACACGGTATATATGCGGTGTATTGTCGGTCGCAGTCGCAGTTTTAGTCGCAGTCGCAGTTTCGTCACAGTTGCGGTTAACAATCCGTGAGATGCTATTCGCTACTGTCGTAGTGAACCGCTTTTTCCCGAAATTAGCATCCGATGTAACCCTTTGCGCCTACCGCGACTAAGGAAGATATCCGATAAGACGGCGTCCCCATGTACGAACCTTTCCAATCCGATTACCACCGCCTCGACGACCTGCTCGAAGCCGTGAAAAAACAAAGTCTGCAGTACCTTGGCGCATTACCTGAACGCCCTACCCGGGCAGGGGCACCGCCGCCGAACGAACCCGCTGCCTTACCCCTTGACGGACTCGGGGGCGAAGCGGCACTGCAACGGTTCAATGAACGATGGGAGTCGCAAATGGTGGCCTCCTCAGGTCCGCGCTATTGGGGCTTTGTCACGGGCGGATCCACACCCGCTGCCCTCGCCGGCGACATGCTGACCTCTGTATACGACCAAAATACCCAAAGTGTCAACGGCCACGGCGACGTATCGGCCGCACTCGAACAGGAAACCATCGACTTGCTGCGCGATTTGTGGGGACTGCCCGCCCACTTCTTCGGAGGCTTCGTAACCGGCGCTACGATGTCGAACTTTACCTCGCTGGCCGTGGCCCGTCAGTGGTGGGGCCGCCAAAAAGGGATTGACATCGCCAAAGACGGCATGACCGACGGTATACGCATCTTTTCCGCATCCGCCCATTCCTCCGTCATCAAATCGCTGTCAATGCTTGGCATCGGAAGCCGCAACCTCATCAAAGTCGCTACCCTGCCCGACAACCGCGAAGCGATGGACCTGTACGATCTTGACACCCACCTCGCACGGCTCGCGCCGAACGAACCCTTTATTATCATCGCCAGTGCTGGTACCGTCAACAGTGTCGACTACGATGATTTCAATGGTATCGCCGCGCTTCGCAAACGCTACCCCAACGGTTGGCTCCATATCGACGCGGCCTTTGGGGCCTTTGCTGCCTGTTCACCAACGCACCGGCATTACCTAACGGGTTGGGAAACGGCCGACAGCATCACCGTCGATTGCCACAAATGGCTGAACGTGCCCTATGATAGCGCCGTCTTCCTGATCGACGACAAACACCGGATGCACCAGGTCGAAACCTTCCAGAACTCGAATGCTCCCTACCTGGGTGATCCGATGGAGACCTTCAACTACCTTAATTTCCTGCCCGAGAATTCCCGCCGCCTCCGCGCCCTGGCCGCCTGGTTCACCTTACAGGCCTACGGAAAAAGCGGCTACGAAGCGCTGGTGACCCGCTCGATCGCAAACGCCCAACGACTCGCGGCGCTGGTTGAGCAGAGTCCGTATTTTGAACTCCTCGCACCGGTGTGGCTCAACAACCTCGTCTTTACCCTACAACCCCAGAGCGGCTGGACCGCCGACCGTTTTCTGCACGCCCTTACCCAAACCGGGCGCGTCTTTATGACACCTACCATCTGGAACGGCACCAAAGCCCTCCGGGCCTCGTTTGTCAATTGGATGACCCGACCGGAAGACGTAGAGGAAGCCTTTACCCTGATGGAACAACTGGCGGCGCATCCGATGCCGGAAAACGTATAATACCCACTTTAGACACTTTCCCGATGAAACTGATTACCCTCCTTCTCACGATTTTTTCGTTTACCGCCGCCCAAGCCCAAACGCGGTTTCCCGACCGCTGCATCGGCGTCTGGAAAGGCGTCATGACCATACAGAACCAGGCGGGGAAGACCGTTGACAGCGTGCCGGTGGTGTTCACTGTCGCGAAACTGACAGCCGATACGTGGACGTGGAAAATGGCGTACAAATCGGAAAAGTACCCTATCGTCAAAGACTACAAACTGGTAGCCGATCCTAAACAAGAGAACGTCTACCGCACCGACGAAGGCGACGGCATCGCTATCCGCGAACAAGTGTTCGGATCGCGGCTGATGTCATTTTTCGAAACCGACAACATCCTGCTCACCGCCACTTACGAACTTCGCGACACCACACTGTACTTTGAAGTGGTAGCCGCTAACAAAAGCGCTGTCGAAACGCATAACGGCGTGGGCAGCTATGCTATTACGAATGTGCAAAGTGTGGTGTTACGGAGAGAATAGTGCCTGACGGCCTGAGTCCCTGAGTCCCTGAGCGCCTGAGCGCCTTAGTACCTGAGTTCCTTAGCGCCTTAGCGTCCAGCGACCAACGACCAACTACTAGCTACTAAAAATCTCCATCACCTGGCCCAAATCGTCCATTTCCTATACCATGCGGCCGCCCCAACTTTGTGCTGTCAATAATGACATAACCTTACACCATACAAGATGGCACAATTTCAGGTTCCCGGCAGAGGAGATGTATCTGCAAACAACCAGGCAATTTTTGACTCCCTTGAAAAAGGACTGGGCATGGTACCCAACCTTTACGCCGTGATGGCCCTTTCCGAAACGGCGCTTGGCAACTATCTGGCTTTTCAGAATGCCAAAACGTCGTTTACCAATAAAGAAAAGCAGGCGGTCAACCTTGTCGTTAGCCAGGTCAATGAGTGTCACTATTGCCAGTCGGCCCACACCTTGCTGGGTAAAATGAACGGACTTACGGAAGAGCAGACCATCGAGATCCGGAAAGGAGGCGCGTCATTCGACCCTAAACTGGACGCCCTGGTGACACTCGCAAAAGACATCACCGCCCACAAAGGGTTCGCATCCGCTGA
>DATGXZ010000434.1:0-9339 GCA_035298445.1 Flavobacterium sp. | reverse complement strand
ATACCATATTTCGTTTTTTCAATACCTATGGCCCACGTCAAAGTGAAGATTTTGTCATCCCACGTTTTGTGAAAGCCGCCCTCAATGGAGACCCCATTTTTATATATGGCGATGGCTTACAAACCCGTACGTTCTGCTATGTAGACGACAATGTCGAGGCCTGCGTGAAGGTCATGGAAGAGAATTTGTTTGTAAATGAGGTGATCAATATTGGAAGTGATGTAGAACAAAGCATTCTTTCCCTTGCCCAACAAGTTATCGAGGTTACCGGGTCGACGTCGGAAATTCAGCATCTGCCGGCCTTACCTGAGGGCGATATGACGCGCCGCTGCCCCGATGCAACTAATATGAAGATGATTTTAGGACGGCCCTTTGTGACCGTCGAAGAAGGTATCCGAAAACTACTGTCCTATTATGAGGGTCGGGGCGAATCCTAGCAATCGTGTAAAGCTCGATGGAGAAAAGACGTTCCATCGCGTCATCATACCGGTTTACATACCGAATGCCGAGGGCTATTTCCAGAATGCCATGGAGGTTTTCAGGCTCTGTCTTTTTTCGCTCCACCGAACCAGCTACACCCGCCTTCTCGTAGCCGTTGTTGCGAATGGCTGCTCGGACGAAGTTGCGGATGAACTCAGAAGCCTGCAGAAGGAAGGCTGGATTGACGAACTTACCATAGTGAAAGAGGGAATCGGTAAAATCAACAGCGTACTTCGGGCCCTTCGTACGGCCGAGGAGCCCTTTATTACCATTACCGATGCTGACGTGCTTTTCGATGTAGGCTGGGAGGAGGCCGTGATGGAGGTGTTCCGTTCCTTTCCACTCGCAGGCGCTGTATGTCCGGTACCGGTATTCCGCAAAAATTTCGATTTAACAGGAAATATTTGGCTCCGCTACCTTTTTTCAACTAAACTTAAATACGAGAAAGTACTTGAGCCGGACGGGATGACGGCATTCGCCAAAAGTCTTGGCTGGCTTTACCTACTGGACCGATACAAGGATATCGTAGCAACCCTGACCGCGACTGATGGCAAGAAAGCCCTTCTAGGATGTTCGCATTTCGTGGCCACCTATCGGCGTGAAGTTTTTGAGAAGTTACCGCGAACCAACAGTGAATTTCGCATCCGTGGCAACAGTGAATTGCTGTATACCGATTTACCGGTAATCAGGCGGGGCGGTTATCGACTGACCACCACCCGAAACCACGCGTTTCACATGGGGAATGAGCCCGAACCGTGGATGTATGAGAAATTCGAATCACTCGTCGATCAGGAGAAGGCAACATTCGACGATTCGTTTGGTACGCTTCCAACGCCCTGGATAAGTCATGTCGTATGGCAGAAAGTCTTTAAACGACTCTTGTCATACCGGCGGTTCCATCTTTGGCTTCTTCGTCATAAGGGTATGACGCCACAACAAATAGAAGATCATTTCACTCCCTAATATGAGCGGGTTTCGAGGAAGCATTCGGAAAGCACTGAACTTTGCGGTTGCGATGCGGTTTCTTATTCGTTTTATGCTTCTGGATCGCCCGAAATTACGAAAGGCGCAGGTGGTGTTTTTTTTTCCGTATTACCATACGGGAGGTGCGGAACGCGTGCATCTTGAGATTGTTTCCGCGTTCGATGGGATAGAAAAAGCCGTGGTGTTTACGATGCGGTCAGCTACTTCGAATTTTCTGGCGCGTTTTCATGAAAAAGCACATGTTGTAGATGCCCAGAATGTTTTGACCCGAAAGCAACCCGCACTCGCGCGTTGGTTTACAAGGCAAATAGCGTCTATTTTCAACGACCGTCGCGATGCCGTTACGCTTTTCGGCAGCAACTCGGATTTCTTTTATTCCCTCCTTCCTTGCCTTAACGAACGAATACGCACAATCGATCTCTTTCATGCTTTTGCCGCCGATGATGCCCGGGTACCCGTTGTGGCAGCAACCGCGGGGCGCGTTCATCGGCGGATTGTCATCAACCAGAAGGGTTACGATCAGGTTCGGTCGTTTTACCATATAAACGGCGTGAATGACGACCTTATGGAAAGGGTGCGAATTATCGGCAATGGTGTGACACTGAATACATCTGACCGACCGCAGGAAGAAAGCCCCCTTACAGTTGCCTTTGCAGGCCGATGGTCGCCCGAAAAAAGACCCGAACTCTTCCTTCAACTGGCCTCGCGGGTAAAGGGCGCATCCGACGACTTCCGGTTTATGATGTTCGGAACGGGTATGCGCTCGAACCTGGCGGCAATTGAGAAGGCCGGGGTACATTATCTGGGCGAGGTTACCGACGATCACGAGCGGGATCGGTTGTATCTAGAAACAGACGTGATTGTCATTACGTCGCTCTACGAAGGATTTCCGATGGTATTGATGGAAGGTATGTCCTGTGGCGTCATTCCCCTTTGCGTCGACGTGGGGGGTATCACGGAACATCTTTCTCCTCTCAATGGGATTGTCATCGGTAACGGGTCGGAATCTTCGATCGTGACAGACATGACCGACGCGTTGCTCCGGCTTCATACTGACCGTTCGCTTCGGCAACGCCTATCGGTTGCAGCCCGGGAATATGCCGTTGCCAACTTCGGGATCGAACGTTTTCAGAAGGACTACAGAGCTATTATCTTTACCGACTGATGAAGATACTCATGATCGCCATACCGAACCACCATTTTTTCCAGTGGACGTCCCAACTAAGGGATTCGGGTCATGAGGTAACGTGGTTCGATATCAATGATGATGAAGTACAGTCGGGACGTATCCCGTGGGTTCGCCAGGTAAAGAAATGGCGGCGTCGTCTGCCGCTTCCCTTTCGGCATCGTATCCGAAGACACTTTCCCTCGCTTTCACAATGGATGGAAAAACGCAACCATGTCGCTCCTGACAAAGCCATCCGTAAAACAATAGCGGAGGTTCAGCCCGACCTGATCCACTGTTTCGAAATGGATTTAAGCGGGGTGCCCCTGATCGATGTATTGGAAGAGGTGTCGGTACCTGTGTTGTATTCGTCCTGGGGGAGCGATCTTTACCAATTGGAAAACCGTAGACCTGCGACCAACCAACACCGCTTTCTGGCCCGTGCGAACTATCTTATTACTGATTGCGCGCGCGATCAACTCATTGCGGAGCGTGCCGGCTTCGCGGGTCGTTTTTTGGGTGTTTTTCCCGCGAACGGGGGTATTGACTTCCCGTCGGAGGATAATTTGCCGGCCTCGGATCGCTCTCTCATCATGGTAAAAGGCTATGATGACGGTGTGGGGAAAGCGGTTACTGTCTTGAAAGCACTTCAAAAAGTGGCACCCGAACATCGTAGTATGTCAGTATGCGTATATGCAGCGGATGATGCGGTTTTTTCCTATTGTAAGGAACATCCCCTGCCTTTCAGTACTACCACAATATACAGCAGGTATCGCACCATTCCCAATCAAGAGATCCTTCGCCTGATGGGGCGAAGCCTGATTCATATAGGAAATAGTGCATCCGACGGAATGCCGAATGCATTGCTTGAGGCCATGGGAATGGGGGCTTTTCCGATTCAGTCTAACCCCGGAGGGGCGACGGCCGAAATGGTGGAGGATGGCGTGAATGGTTTGCTGATCCAGGATCCCGATGATGTTTCGGCTATCGCCCGAGTCATAGACGATGCCCTTTACGACCGGGCACGACTGGAAAAGGCAAGAGAATCGAATACCACCCGACTGGCTGCTACCCACGGGAGAAGCAAACTGGCGGGTGAAATACAATCGCTTTACAACGCAATAGAATAAAATGGAGTTCTCTTTCCTCATCGTCACACGTCATAGGGTTGCGGAACTCCTCCTTACCCTATCAAAGCTGGAACCCTTTGTGATGGAGGGGCGTTCGGAGGTACTCGTTTTTATTGATGCCTGTCCGGAAACCGAAGCATTGAAATCCGGTTTTCCCTGGATCAGGTGGTCGGGATCAAAGACACAGCTAGGGGCTTCTGCCGCCCGGGCCCAGCTGTATCCGCAGGGAAAAGGTAAGGTATTTATCGGTCTTGACGATGACGCACACCCGGTAACAAAAGGTTTCCTGGACAGGGTTAGCGAGAAATTCCGCAATACGGCAGCCGGACTTCTGGCGTTTCGGGAAATCAAAGGTGTTTTTGCTGACGATGACGCGTGTTTGGCCTATGCGGGCGCGGCCGGAAACGAGTATCTGGCGGCTGACTTCATAGGCAGCGGTTTTGCGATCCTTCGGGATGTATACATGACAACCCGCGGGTTTCCCACCTGGATCGATATTTATGGGGAAGAAACCTGTGTTGCCCTGGAAGTACTTGAGAGCGGTTTTGAGATTCGCTATGTGCCTTCGCTCGTCGTCAACCATCGGGTCGACATGGCAAAACGTCGTGCGTCAGGCCAGAACTATTTTCGTTTCGAGCGGCAGCTATACAATAGTTTCTTTATTTTCATTGTCTACTATAGGTATCCTTTAAAACGCATTCTGCGGCTCCTGTTCCATAACTTCCGCAAGTATGGACTAGCCGACAGGGGCTATTTCAAGGCTTACTGGCGTGCAGTGGCTGTGATGATAAGGAAAATGCCGGCGGTATTGAGGTTTCGAAAGCCCATGAGCGTCGATACCGAAAGAAAAATCAAGGATCTCGCCGGAATTCCCTATTGATATGCTGTTCAACTCCTTCGAATTCGCGGTATTCCTTCCCCTTGTCTTCGCCCTTTACTGGATGGCGAAACGCCACCTGCGCCTGCAGAACATGCTGTTGTTGGCCGCCAGCTATTATTTTTACGCCTGCTGGGACTGGAGGTTCCTGTTTTTGCTGTTGTTCTCTACTGCACTCGATTATACGGCCGCTCATTGCATCACGAAAGCAAAAAGCGAGTCACACCGCCGGATCTGGCTATGGCTCAGCATCGGCATTAATGTGGGTTTTCTGGCCGTCTTCAAATATTTCAACTTTTTCTCGGAGTCGTTTACGCAACTGCTTTCAGGGTTTGGTCTCTCCATTACGCCGGTCCTGTTGGATGTGATTCTTCCGGTTGGCATTTCGTTCTATACCTTCCATGGTTTGTCGTACATCATCGACGTATACCGCCGTCGCACAGAAGCAGAATCGGATTTCGTGGCGTATGGCGTGTTCGTGGCCTATTTTCCCTTGTTGGTGGCCGGCCCTATCGAGCGCGCGACGCATCTATTGCCGCAGGTCAAAAAGCCGAGGGAATTCCGCTATCACCAGGCAGTGGATGGCATGCGCCAGATTTTGTGGGGATTGTTTAAGAAGATCGTGATAGCCGATAACTGTTCCGTATTCGTCGATCAGATTTTCCATGATCCGGCGGCTTACAGTGGCAGTACATTGGCGCTTGGTGCCGTCTTGTTTGCCGTGCAGATTTACGGGGATTTCTCCGGTTACTCCGACATCGCATTGGGTGTTTCGAAACTGTTCGGGATTGAGCTGCTACGCAATTTTTCGTTTCCGTATTTTTCAAGGGATATCGCCGAGTTCTGGCGCCGGTGGCACATGTCACTGTCGTCCTGGTTTCGGGATTATCTCTACATTCCGCTCGGCGGCAGTAAAGGGGGTAAATGGATGCGCATACGCAATACGTTTGCCATTTTTCTGGTCAGCGGATTTTGGCATGGCGCGAACTGGACCTATCTCTTCTGGGGGTTTTTGAACGCGGTGTATTTTCTTCCCTTGTTACTCTCAGACCGAAACCGCACGCACCTGGATTCCGTTGCCGCAGGGCGTATTTTTCCGTCCCTTAAAGAACTAGTGCAGGTGCTCATAACGTTCTGTCTTTCTACGCTGGCCTGGATTTTTTTCCGTGCCCCCAGTCTTGAAAGCGCCTTCTCTTATTGTCGCCACCTCTTTTCCCCATCGCTGTTTTCGCTTCCTGAGATACGGCCTTTCTACCTGTTCGTGTTGCTGTTTGTATTTTTCATAATCGAGTGGTTGGGACGCGAATCCGTGCACCCGCTTGAAAAAATCGTGCGCATGCCGAGGGTCGTCCGGTGGAGTTGCTATATCGGGTTGTTGGTGGTGCTGTTTGTATTCCGACAAATGCACGAAGTGCCCTTTATTTACTTTCAATACTGATGAAGCGCTTTCTTTTACATATACTCCTTTTTTGTCTGGTCGTTGCATTGGTAGACCGGGCCG
Source organism: Flavobacterium sp. (assembly GCA_035298445.1). GTDB lineage: Bacteria > Bacteroidota > Bacteroidia > Flavobacteriales > Flavobacteriaceae > Flavobacterium. Next base: position 3,202 of record DATGXZ010000434.1, on the reverse strand, counting down.
TGGGTGTGTTGGTAAACGCGGTGGGCAGGCATTCCCAAGACCAGCGCATCGCGGAGGTACTGGCAGGTAAAACAAAAATGGATATTCTCGTTATGGGCTCGTCAAGAGGCACATGGGATATTGACTCAAAAGAACTGTCAAAAGCAACGGGCCGGCAGGTAGCCAATCTGGGCTTTCCCGGCTCTGACATCGCGTTCCACCGCTTTTTGCTGGAAACGATGATACGGAAGGGAAGCACGCCACGAACGATCGTATTGGTGTTAGACGATCCATCAGAATTACAGGCCTCCAAGACCCTTCAGTTCCGGGATGATGCTCTCTATCCATTTATGGACGATGCTGCTGTAACTGATACACTTATTGCACACGGAAAGCGGAATCCGGGCGCACGTTTCCTAAACCTTCTCTGCGTCGATTTCGCAACGCTTTCCACCACATGGAAAGACCGGCATAAAACAAGAACTACCCTCACGGCGCAAACGCTCCTGGATACGATAGGGAAAAAGCCCGTGCCGCCATATCAAAAGCGGGTGCTGCCGTATGACCGACGTAAAGAGCAGCCGGAGAAAGTGCGTGATTTTGTCGGTTTCCAGGCACTTTGCCGCAAAAATCAAATCCAGTTGTATTTGGTGTTCCCGCCTAACTTTGCATTACCTACGCCTGGGTTTCAGGGACGCATTAGGGAACTGGCGGGTGACACGCCGATGATTTCCTATGATCCGCGCCTTCCCGAGTATACAAATGCCCGCTTCTTTCATGACGAATCGCACCTGAATGCCAAGGGGGCGGCGGTCTTCGCGCGCGACGTGGGGAGGTTCCTGAAGCGCAACGGGCAAAAATGAACACATTTACGTAACTTAGGCGGCGGATATGAAGAAAATAGGATTTATTCCCATAAGGAAGGGGTCAAAAGGAATTCCGGGTAAGAATACCCGTAAGATGCTTGGGCGACCGCTCTATGCCTGGGTGCTGGGCGAGGCCATCCTATCGCAACTCGATGAGGTGTACGTTTTTACGGACGACGAGGACGTGGTATCCGCGATTGAGCGCGAGTACAGTTGGACCGCCAAAGTCACGGCGCGCCTGCGTTCCGCCGAAAATGCGACGGATACCTCGTCGACCGAATCGGCGTTGGCGGAGTTTCTTTCCGGCCATGAAAACCCCGACGATATCATTTGCCTGCTTCAGGCGACATCGCCCCTGACGACCGCTGCCGATATTGATAAGGTATTGGAAAAAGTGGTCTCAGGTCAGGCCGATTCGGCCTTGTCAGTAGTGAGAACCCATCGTTTTCTTTGGAGTGAGGAGGGTGCCCCCCTTAACTACGACTATATGCAACGCCCCCGCCGCCAGGACTTCACCGGAACACTCGTCGAAAACGGTGCCGTATATGCGACAAATGGCCGAACGTATGCGGAAACCCGAAATAGGCTGGGAGGTAAGGTGGCCGTGGTTGAAATGCCCGAAGAGACACTTATAGAAATCGATCATGAAACCGATTGGCAGGTATGTGAAACGTTGCTTGCCGCCCGCCTTTCAGGAAAAAGTGCCGCCCACGGGCCTGTTCGGTACCTGGTGCTGGATGTGGATGGAGTGTTTACCGATGCCGGCGTCTATTACAACGAAGAAGGAGAGTTCGGAAAACGCTTCGATATGCGGGATGGGATGGGACTTGAGATCCTGCGACAACATGGCGTGGGTGTCATGGTCATCACTTCAGAGCAATCACCTCTTGTTGCTGCACGGATGCGTAAGTTGGGTATACAGGATGCGTACCTGGGCGTAAAAGACAAGTTCTCGCGATTGACCGAAATACTGGGAAGTAGGAATATCGATTTTTCTTCCATTGCCTATGTCGGCGACGACGTAAACGACCTGGCCTGTATCTGCGCAGCCGGTTGGGGACTGGCTCCGGCGGATGCTACGGTCGCGGTGCAGCGCCATGCCGATATCATAATGCGACATTCGGGTGGTCATGGTGCCATCCGGGAAGCCTGCGAATTTATCATAAAACATAACAAACGACATGACTCAGTTTAAAAGACCTTTCGTCATCGCGGAGATCGGGTGTAACCACCGCGGCGAGATGGAAACGGCGAAGGAACTTATTAAAATAGCCAAAATATTCGGGAATGCGGATGCGGTAAAATTCCAAAAGCGAAATAACCGCGAACTGCTTACGGAAGAGCAATACAATGCACCACATCCCAACCAATCCCATGCCTACGGAAGCACCTATGGGGAACACCGCGAATTCCTTGAGTTTACGGCCGAACAACACCGGGAGCTGAAAGCTTATTGTGAAGAAACCGGCATCGTCTACTCAACCTCTGTTTGGGACACCACCTCTGCAAAAGAGATTGCGGCACTCGAGCCCGAGTTTATCAAAATCCCGTCGGCCTGCAACAACCATTACGAAATGCTCGGATGGCTTTGTGACCACTATAAAGGGGAGATTCACGTGTCGACAGGCATGACCACAAAAGAGGAAATCGAAGAACTGATGACGTTTTTCCGCGAACGGAACCGAAGCAAGGACGTGGTCGTGTATAACTGCACGTCGGGCTATCCGGTGCCTTTCGCCGATATATGCCTACTGGATATTACCTACCTCCAACAACGATACGGGCACGAGGTAAAGGCAATCGGTTTTTCAGGTCACCACCTCGGTATCGCTGTGGATATCGCGGCCTATACGCTGGGTGCCACGGTCATCGAACGGCATTATACGCTCGACCGTACCTGGAAAGGAACCGATCACGCCGCGTCGCTCGAGCCTATGGGACTTCGTAAACTGACGCGCGATTTACAGGCGGTCTATGAATCGCTTCGATTCAAAGAACAGGATGTATTGCCTATCGAGGCCGTGCAACGCGAAAAGCTCAAGTATCGAAAGAAATGAAAAAACGGGTCTTTATCTTTCTGCCGGATGGGGTAGGCCTTCGGAATTTCGCTTTCACCGATTTCCCGCAGTTGGGAGTGGAAAGGGAATATGAGGTCGTCTATTGGAATAACACCCCATTTCCCGTAGAAACAGAAACAGGATATCCCGAAATCCGCATCGAGAACCAGCGCATCGATCCGCTTACACCGGTTTGGACCAATGCGCGAAAGCGTTCGGAACTGAATGTATTTGACAGGCAGTTCAACGAAACCGTATACAACACCTACAACTTTCCGCAATCCTATAACGGACTCAAGA
>DATGXZ010000433.1:0-2900 GCA_035298445.1 Flavobacterium sp. | reverse complement strand
CTTGTTCGTACCTATCGGATTACCAAGAACTTATTCAGCGAGATGATTCTGCCTTTTTCTACATGCTCGAATCTAAAAACGCATACGAGAAGCTACCTTATACTCATAAAAATTACGCTGATGCACTCCGATTATGTGCTTTTTTCAAGTTTAGAAACAACGACTACTACGGTACTCAAAGATACGCTTACAAAGCCTTAAAGGCCGCCAAGGTAACAGGTGACGTAAAGTATATTTCTGACTCATACTTGATTTTGGGTCTCGCGCACTTGAATCTAGGAGAGCTAGATTCGACAGCCTACTATTATAAAAAGGCACGCCTCAGAGGACTCGATCCGACGCGTGTAATGTTTTTGGATTCTGATATTGCGATTCTTTTATGCGAAAAGAAGCAATACAAAGAAGCCATACGCCTACAAAAACAATCGCTGGCTTACGCCAAACGCCATGCATTCCGAGACTCGTGTAGAATCATGTTGGGGCTTGGCTACACGCTGTTTAAATCTGGTAATCTCTCCGAAGGGAAGGAAACGATGCTAAAGGCCGAGCGGTTACTCGACTCGCTCGGAACCATCATGCAGATTATAGGAAACAAGATTAATTTGTCCGAATATTACGCATACGTGGGTGATACGCTTGCGTCCATCCGTTTCGCTCGTGGAGCAAAAGAGAAAGCCTATGAATGGCATTTGCCTGTAGATAGACTAAATGCTCTGAAACGACTGCTCTTAGTAGATAAACAGAATCGCAATTTGTTAACAACCGAGTATCTCAATCTCTCTGATTCCCTCCAACTCGCCGAGCGTCGAAACCGCAACAAATTTGCGCAGATCGAATACCAAACCTCCGAACTAAAAGAACAAAACCAACACCTCCTTACCCAAAACCAAAAAATCATTATCGGAGCATCTTCCGTTGGGGTGTTGCTGTTGGGCGGATTGTTCGCCCGCCATTATCGGGCGCGGAAAAAGGAGGTACAATTACTGCGCGAACGGCAGGCGGCCGATGACGAGATTTTTCAACTCCTGCACCAACAACAGGAGAAAGTCGAGGAAGGACGTAAACTTGAAAAGCGCCGCATTTCACAGGAACTGCATGACGGTGTGATGGGGAAACTCTCGGGCATCCGCCTTAATCTGTTCGTTCTTAACAAGCGAAGCGATCCGGAGACGGTTTCAAAATGCCTGGGGCACATCGACAAGATACAGGAGGTCGAGAAAGAAATACGTTCTATTGCCTATGACCTCGAAAACGATTTGTTTGGGGAAGATCGTTCATTCAGTGCCCTGTTGCGTACGCTGGTGCAGTCAGCAAAGGAGGTGTCAACCACACAGTTTCATCTCGATCTGGATGCGGCTATTCAATGGGACGCCATTCCCAATACGGTCAAAATACAATTGTATCGGGTGTTGCAGGAGGCCCTTACCAACATCCGGAAATACGCCCAGGCGAAAGCGGTACACATCACCCTGAGGCAACGCAAACAAAATTTATGGGTACGCGTCGCCGACGATGGCGTGGGTTTCCATCCGGCCAAAGTGAAAAAAGGCCTTGGTCTCGACAATATGGAAAACCGCATCCGGCGTCAGGGCGGGAACTTTAAGGCAAAATCCGCCGAAGGGCGTGGCACGACACTCCTCTTTACTCTTCCCACACTAACGAAAGAATCGCATCGGGACGATGAATAGGAAGCCGCTCCTTTTCTTCTTTGTGCTCGCCTTACTCGTGTTGGGGTGCTGCTTCCATGGCTGTACGTCACCGCCCGCCACCGCGGCGTCACAACAACTGAACGACAGCCTTGAATACTATTTTACCGTGGCCAATGACGACAGTACGGAAATAGCCACTCGCCGGCATTGTGCGGATCGGGCGAGAGCGTTGACGGAAAAGATGCCGAAAGATTCGATCTATGTAAAAAACATGTTTCGGGTGGCGAATCGCTATTGGAACTGTGGTGGGCTAGACCGTTATTACAACGTTACTCTCAGGCTTGATCAACAAATCGCGAACAAATGTTCCAGAGAATACTGTAAAAACCAGTTGTATATCGGCGACTATATGATTCGCAAAGGCCTCACAGATAAAGCCTACGCTAACTATCATCGAGCAGAATTCTACGCACGCCATATACGCGATTTTGAATACGTGCTGTTAGCTTTGAGTAAAAAATGTGAAATGCTCGTTACCGTAGGGGATTATTTAACGTGTGAAAAACTGTGTTATGAAGGCCTGAAAATAGGCGAACACCAAAATAAAATATACCACCATCGATTCTACACCTACTTAGGCATTATTTCCACTTCCTATGGTGAGCCTGATAAATCAGCCCTTTTTTTCTCAAAGGCACTAACAACTTTAAAGCGTTATGGTGAAACGAAACATCAGGGACTAGAATTTACCTACCTTAATAATAGGGCATCAGTAGAAATTGCGCGCAAAAACTACCGCCGAGCCTACGAAATCTGTCATACCGCTTTATCGGATAAAGCGAAAACCGAAAATGATTCAGACGGATATGCCGCGTTACTCGAGCAAAGAAACTTCAGCCGCTTTTACATGACGGGGCGTTACTCAATGAGAGATAGCGAGCGTGCTTTCCAACTATATAAAATACTTAATGAGTACTCAGGCATGACAGATTGCAAACTACACCAGGCAATCTATTATTTCCAAAACCGACAGCGGGAGCATGGCCTGCAAATCATCGATTCGCTTTTAGTTCTTTGTCGGCAGAAAAAACTGACCTCTCGGTTACCTGAGATTTTGCGAACGGCATTGGAGCATGACTGCCAGAACGAAAACCTGCTGACGGATTACCTGACGCTCTCCGACTCTCTCCAACTCGCGGAACGGCGAAACCGTAACAAATTTGCGCAGATCGAATACCAAACCTCCGAACT
>DATGXZ010000432.1:0-1866 GCA_035298445.1 Flavobacterium sp. | reverse complement strand
GTTTGCGGGCATTCTCCATGGTATTTTCTTTGGGAAGTACAATTTCCGCGTGATCACCCAACCGGTCTTCTTTCCCGACCTTCCCGATGCCTTTGACGGTTTCCGGATCGTACAAATATCAGATGTACACAGCGGTAGTTTCGATGATAAAGAGAAAATCGCCTACGCCATTGACCTGATCAATGAACAGCAGGCCGACCTGATGCTGTTCACCGGCGACATTGTCAACACCTTTGCAACGGAAATGGATCCGTGGATCGATACCTTCCGCAACATCAAGTCTTTTAAACACGGTAAGTTCTCCGTACTCGGGAACCATGATTATGGCGAATACCTCGACTGGCCTTCCCAGCGGGCAAAAGATGAGAACTTCGAGGCTATCAAGAAACTTTACGGCCGCATTGGTTTCGACTTGATGCTCAACGAACACCGCTGGATCGAAAAAGACGGGCAACGCATCGCGCTGGTCGGTGTCGAAAACTGGGGCAAGCACTTCAAGCAGGCGGGCGACCTCAAGAAAGCGTCGACTGGTTTGGAGAAGGACGACTTTAAAGTGTTGATGTCACACGATCCCTCACATTGGGAGTATGAAGTGAAGCAGCATCCGGGGAATTTTCATTTGACATTGTCGGGACACACGCACGGACTCCAGTTCGGTATTGAGATTCCGGGTGTAATACGATGGAGCCCTGCACAGTACATGTACAAACAATGGGCAGGCCTTTACGAAAACGCAGGACGTTATGTGTATGTGAACCGCGGTTTTGGTTTCCATGCCTATTCGGGGCGCACGGGCATTTGGCCTGAAATTACGGTCATCGAGCTAAAAAAAGGGCAGAGATTTTCGTAATCCGTTAAAAATAGTACATTTGTAAGATAGTGTACGCATAAAACGCTTCGTATGTCAAAATTTGGAGAGCTTATCAGCGCACCCGTTCCGGTCTTAATCGACTTCTATACCGATTGGAACGAACAGTCGGTGTCGATGCATCCGGTAATCCGGGATGTGGCGGCCGCGCTGGGAGACAAAGCCAAAGTCATCAAGATTGACGTCGACAAAAACCAGGAACTGGCCGATGCCCTTCGCATCAAAGGCCTGCCTACGCTGATGATTTACAAAAGCGGGCAAATGGTATGGCGGCAATCAGGCGAACTCGATGCCAACAGCATCATCAGTCTCGTGCAGGAACACCTCTAAAAATCCCATTTCGCAAAACCGAGTCCCTTCGCCTTGATCCGATCAAGGGCGGGTGGAAGTGCATATTCCAGGTTTTTCCATGCCTTAACACTGTCATGGAAGATCAGGATGCTGCCGCCCTCTACTTTATGGGTGGCGTTATGCAGGCATTGCTCCGGCGTGACGGTCGTATCGAAATCAGCCGTTAGGATATCCCACATGATGATCTGTTTGCCCTGCTGTAAGGCCCATTTTTTCTGCCGCCGGGTGATCTTACCGTAAGGTGGTCGAAAGAGCGGGGTTCCGTTGGGAAGAAAGGTGCCGATTATGGCATCACAGGCTTCGATGTTGGAAACATAGGCCGTCGTATCCGTTTTCCATCCGTTGAGATGGTGGAAGGTATGGTTGCCTACCGCGTGACCCTCGGCGAGTATCCGTTCGAAGATGTCGGGATGTTTCCGGATGTTATCGCCAATGCAGAAAAACGTCGCTTTGATGCCATGTGCCGCTAACAGGTCAAGTACCCACGGCGTCACTTCCGGCACGGGGCCATCGTCAAAGGTTAGGTAGACCGCTTGCGTCGCTTCCGGCACATGCCAGACGAAGTCCGGGAAGAGCCTCCGGATCCATTTTCCTGTTTTGACCCACGTGATTTTCATACTAAAAAAAAGCGGCCTTTCGACCGCTTT
>DATGXZ010000431.1:0-3917 GCA_035298445.1 Flavobacterium sp. | reverse complement strand
GCTCGAATGCATGTATATCGGCTGCCACACCGAAGGCACACTGCCGGGTGGACTCAACGTACGCCGGCGCGCCTTCGACATGCACCAAAACCTCATTGGCGAACTCCCCTATTCGTCGCCGCAGGAATGGCTTGAAGTCATCCGCAAGACGGAAGTAAAGTTCCGACAAATCTTAAAATGGGTGAGCTGTTTTGCACTGGCCGTCAACGAAGTGAATGCAGCTTTGGGTCGGGTAGTCACGGCGCCGACCAACGGAAGCGCAGGCGTCATTCCCGCCGTACTCATGTATTATATGGTCATCGAAAACCACGAGGCCAACGACGAACACATCCGCAAATTCCTGATGGTGGCAGGCGAAATCGGCAGTATCTTCAAAAAAGGCTCCACGATCTCGGCCGCAATGGGGGGCTGCCAGGCCGAAATCGGCGTGTCTTCAGCCATGGCGGCTGCGGCACTCTGCGAACTCATGGGCGGCACACCCGAACAGGTGCTTATGGCGGCGGAAATTGCAATGGAGCACCACCTCGGACTCACCTGCGATCCGATTGGTGGACTCGTGCAGGTGCCATGCATCGAGCGCAACACCATGGGCGCCATCAAGGCCATCAATGCCGCCGAACTGGCCCTTGAAACGGATGCCAAAAACGCCAAAGTACCACTCGACAAGGTGGTCGATACGATGTGGAATACGGCCGTCGACATGAACTCGAAGTATAAGGAAACGTCGGAAGGCGGACTCGCGATTGCGGTGAATATGGCGGACTGTTAGGGCGTGCCGGCGCGTTCCAGTTGGCAGTAGTCAGTCGCAGTAGACAGTTATCCCATTGTTCAACCGCCCACAAGGCGCCGTCGGGCTATCCGCTATAGCTTTGCTCCGTTGCACTACGCAAAGGCTGCCGCTGCTATCCCTCACGCATCCCACACACCGGAACCAACCTGCTCTTTAACCCCGCTCTGCAAAATACCGCTTCTCAATATCCGCGATACTTCGGATGGAGGCTTTCGCCCAATCGATCCGCTTTTGCAGCACCTCTTCCTCCGTCAATTGCCATGGAAGATCGGACGCCCGCAGCCGTTGCGTAAGGTTCTGCGCAATAATGGCCGCCGAAACCGAGATATTCAGGCTTTCCGTGAATCCGACCATCGGGATCTTCAGGAACCCGTCGGCCTGATCGATGATTTCCTGCGACAGGCCCGTCAGTTCCGTACCAAAAAAGATCGCGGAGCGCTGCGATATATCGAAATCTTCCAAAAGGCAGTCGTTTTCATGGGGTGTGGTAGCAATGATGCGATAGCCGCGGGCACGGGTATCGTCAAGACAATCCTGCACGGTATCGAATTTTTTGATGTCGACCCACTTTTGGGCACCCATTGCGATCTTGCGGTCGAGCTTCTTGCCGAACCGCTCTTCAATTACACTCAGGTTCTGGATACCAAACACTTCACAACTCCGCATCACGGCGCTCGTGTTGTGCATCTGGAACACGTCTTCCATCGCAAACATGAAATGATTGGTGCGGAATTTCAGTATCTCAATGAATTTAGCGCGACGCTCTTCGGTGATGAGCGTCTCGAGATACGCGAGATAGTCGAGGTCGGCCATGGCACAAAGTAAGGGTGCGAAGTTCACGAATTTTTCCGAAATTTAACCGATATGGCACAGAAACCAAAAATAGTCGTCCTTACCGGCGCCGGCATGAGCGCGGAAAGCGGCATCAGCACCTTCCGCGACGCAGGCGGACTCTGGGAAGGGCACGATATCATGGAAGTCGCGAGTCCACAGGGGTGGCAGCGCAACCCCGAACTCGTACTCGACTTCTACAACAAACGACGTCGGCAACTGCACGAAGTGGCGCCTAATGAAGGTCATCTTCGACTCGCGGCTCTCGAATCTGACTTCGATGTGCACGTAATCACGCAGAATGTCGACAACCTCCATGAACGCGCCGGCAGCACCAAAATACTCCACCTACATGGCGAATTGTTCAAGGTACGCAGCACCCGTAACTCCAACCATATATTGCATTGGGAACACGACCTCAATTGGGGCGATACCGATCCGCAGGGTCACCAACTACGCCCGCACATCGTCTGGTTCGGCGAGGAAGTCCCTGCCCTGGCGGAAGCCGTCGACATCACCACACAGGCCGACGTTTTTGTCGTGATTGGCACGTCTATGCAGGTGTACCCGGCCGCCAGTTTGATTGAATACGCACCACTGGGCATTCCGCTTTATTATATTGACCCGAACCCCGCCGACATCCCTTTCTATAAAAATAAGATCGACGTCGTCGCAAGGGGCGGATCCGAAGGGGTGCGCTTGCTAGAACGCAAACTGCGCGATACGTTCGGGCTGTGACAAAAAGGTGAAGCGAGAAGTACTGCGTTAGGGATCGCAGTGGAAAGCCCACAGCGAGGTACGAGCGAGGACTTGCAACGAAGAGCCCGACGGCGCCGTCGCAGTGGGCCGTGGGTTTCTGAAGTAGGTAGTCGGCGCCGGAACGCCTTAAAAAATAGGCCACCTGAGTTATGTCGCACAAAGTAGTATAAACACTGTAAAACTGCCTACTGCCACTGCCTACCGCCAACTTTTGCTATCTTTGCGCCTTCCAACAACAACACAACATGCTCAACGAACTCAACGCCATTTCGCCCATCGACGGCCGTTACCGCAATAAGACCGCCGCACTTTCCCCGTATTTTTCGGAAGAGGCGCTGATCCGCTACCGCGTATTGGTCGAAATCGAATACTTCATCGCCCTTTGTAACCTGCCGCTTCCTCAACTCGCGGGCGTTGACAAGGCCGTGTTCCCAAAGCTACGTGCGATCTACGAGACGTTCTCAACCGAAGATGCCCTGTGGATCAAGCAAACGGAGAAGACGACCAACCACGATGTGAAGGCGGTGGAGTACTTTATAAAAGATCGGTTCGACGGACTCGGACTGTCGGCGTTCAAAGAGTTTATCCATTTCGGATTGACGTCGCAGGACATCAACAATACCGCCATTCCGTTATCGACCAAACAGGCTTTTGAAGACGTATACCTCAAGTCATTGGTGGCCGTAGTGGCAAAACTGAAGTCGCTGAGCGTGGAATGGGCGGATGTGGCAATGCTGGCCCGTACACACGGCCAACCCGCGTCGCCTACCCGACTGGGCAAGGAAATCGGTGTGTTTGTCGAGCGTCTGGAAGAACAGATGCGTTTGCTGTTCAACGTGCCGTTCGCGGCGAAATTTGGCGGGGCAACCGGGAACTACAATGCCCATCATGTAGCCTATCCGACCGTTGACTGGCGTAAATTCGGCAATGATTTTGTCGAGGGAACTTTAGGATTACACCACTCCTTCCCTACCACACAAATCGAGCATTACGACCATTTCGCTGCATTTTTCGATGCGCTGAAACGAATCAATACCATTCTCATCGACCTCGACCGCGATATCTGGACGTATGTGTCGATGGATTATTTCAAACAAAAAATCAAGGCAGGGGAAATCGGATCGTCGGCCATGCCACATAAAGTCAACCCGATCGACTTCGAAAATTCGGAAGGCAATCTGGGCATCGCCAACGCCCTTTTTGAGCACCTGTCGTCGAAACTGCCGATTTCACGCCTGCAGCGCGACCTGACCGACAGCACTGTACTTCGAAATATAGGCGTGCCATTCGGACATACGCTGATTGCGTTCGAAGCCACGCTGAAAGGACTCAACAAGCTGCTGTTGAACGAAGTGAAGTTTGCCGAGGACCTCGAAAATAACTGGGCTGTAGTGGCCGAGGCCATCCAGACGATTTTACGACGTGAAGCCTATCCGAATCCGTACGAAGCCCTGAAAGGCCTCACACGCACTAATACCCGTATCGACCAGAAAGCCATCCACGACTTTATCGACACGCTGGAAGTGTCCGATGAAAT
>DATGXZ010000430.1:0-7094 GCA_035298445.1 Flavobacterium sp. | reverse complement strand
CACACCGCTCTTTGAAAGCTTCAAGGCTACCTTTCCGGGCGATGAGAACGAGCCGATGCTGGCCCACACCCTGGCCAATACGCGGGCACGGCTTCGGATGACTACTTTGTATTACCACGCCGGCCTTCACGGTCTACTGGTAGCCGGAACGGGCAATAAAGTGGAAGACTTTGGCGTCGGTTTCTACACGAAGTATGGTGATGGCGGTGTAGACGTGAGTCCGATCGCAGACCTCGTAAAATCTGAGGTTTACGCCTTGGGACGCTACCTGGCCGTACCCGACTCGATATTGGTGGCACCACCCACCGATGGCCTTTTCGGCGATGACCGTTCCGACGAAGACCAATTGGGTGCTACGTACGACGAATTGGAGCAGGCAATGGCAGCGGATGCCGTTGGGAAAACGATTGACGATTTCTCAGGGCGCGAAAAAATTGCATTTGAAATTTATAAAAAACTGAATAACGCTAACAGGCACAAGATGATACCTATTCCGGTTTGCTTAATTCCGGAAGGTTATAGGTAAATTTTTCAGTCCTGATTTACAATGTTATAACATTTTTTTAGTATTTTTACCACTTAAGCAACCCCCAAAACAAGCTTCGGTAAATGGCAATACAAATATGTACAGCCGATAATCAACCTGTGGTTCATTGTGGATTAAAATCGTATTTTGCGAATCATCCCGAAATCAGCATTTCCTCGCAAGTCTACCATTTTGACGATGTTCGGGAAATTCTCCGCACCCGACCTACTGACATCCTGGTTATCGATTTAGAACTGGCCGGTCTTACGACCATTACGGCGTTGAAAGCCACCATTAAGGAATTCAAGGCCCGTGTGGTTCTCTTCACGAATCTGGCCGAACACATCTACACTCCAAACGCCATCAAGGCAGGTGTCGCGGCCTATGTCCCAAAAACGGCCAGCCTCGAGACGCTTGAAAGCATCCTTTTACGCGTTAACGAGGGAGAGATTGTCTTCAGCGATGAGATTCGACGGAAACTCAGCCTGATCTCACGCCAAAACAAGAGCGAGCGACTCTACCGCAAACTCTCTACCCGCGAGATCGAGGTGCTGCGCTATTTGTCGGAAGGAAAGAAAAACAATGAGATTTCCCGTATTCTCGGACTCAACGAGAAGACGATCAGCACCTATAAACTCCGGCTACTGACCAAACTCAACGTGACGAATCTCGTTGACCTGGTCAATAAGGCGAAGACGCTCGATATCGTTTAGGAAAAACGCGACATCACGCGGCCCAAACGCGTTGAAAAGGTATGGATGAGCTTATAGTAATCCATTACCATGGACAACGTTTCGCTATTGTCAGCCTCCGGGTCGGGCAGGATTTCCTTTTTCAACTCGTCGATGATACGGTCTACCAGGTACCAGCGCAGGGTAAAGATGGTTTCGGTAACATACTGTCCAATCGTGTCGGTTTTCTGTTTGACGAGTATTTGCCTGGCTTCCCAGTTGTGCAGTTGCATCCGCTCGTCCTCCATTAGGATATCGGTGACCATTGGGCTCAAAGCCGTATCAAGGCGCGCGAGGTAGTGCTCGGTTGAAAAGGTCTCATTGGCATGGAAATAGGCAATGAGGTCGTTATAGATGGCCCGGAATTCCGCGTTTGCGAGTTCTACTTCATCTTCCTGTAAACTCAGGTAGATGCGTTCGTAGATTTTGCTCGTAATGGTTTCCCGCACTTCTTCCGCCTCCCCTTCTTCGTTCAGGCGAATAAAGGTGTCTTCGAAGTCAGCCGTTCGGTCGCCATACAGCAGCAGGATCCCGATGATCTTTCGTTCAAGTTCGTAGAGGATGTCGACTTTCTCAGCCGGTGCGTCTGGTTCTGATTGGACGACTTCAAGTCCTTGCCGTTCTGCCTGCGGTTTCTTCGACGCGTCGGCCAGGTTCTTCTGCACCATCTGCGCGAGCGCACTGGCGAGCACCTGTTCGGAGATATCCATGAGACGCGAACACTCTTGTATGTAGATTTCGCGTTGGATACGATCGGGCACCTTTGAGATGCTGGTCACGATATCGCGGATCAACTCGGCCTTTTTGATGGGATCATGACGGGCGTCCTCCATCAGAAGCGACGTCTTGAACCGGATGAAGTCCTTGCTGTTTGTTTCAATATACGCTACCAGGTCTTCATACGGTGTCTTCCGCGCAAAGCTGTCAGGGTCATCGCCATCGGGGAATGTACACACCCGAACGTTCATCCCCTCTTCCAAAATCAGGTCGATACCGCGAAGCGACGCCCGAAGGCCGGCCGCATCCCCGTCAAATAATACGGTGATATTCCGCGTCAGGCGATTGATGAGCCGTATTTGGTCGGGTGTAAGCGCGGTTCCCGACGAGGCCACCACATTCTCAATACCCGCCTGGTGAAACTGGATGACATCGGTGTAGCCTTCCACCAAAAAACAGTTATTTTGCTTGGCAATGGCCTGCCGTGCCTGAAAGATACCATACAGTACTTTACTTTTATGGTAAATCTCACTTTCCGGCGAATTCAGGTATTTCGCGGTTTTTTTATCATTGGTAAGGATCCGTCCGCCAAAACCCAACACCCGTCCCGACATGCTTTGAATGGGAAACATAACCCTTCCGCTAAACCGGTCGAATTGTCGTTCTTCCCGCACGATGGTCAGTCCGGTGCTTTCCATGAACTCGAGCTGGTACCCTTTCCGGATGGCTTCATCGGTAAACGCGGTGCGCGATTCAGGCGAATAACCCAACTGGAATTTCCGGATGGTGTCTAACGTAAACCCACGTTCTTTGAAGTACGACAGGCCAATGGCTTTCCCTTCGTCGCTGTTCAGCAGGATGTCGTGGAAGTAGTCACGGGCGAATTCCGACACGAGGTACATACTCTCCCGCGCATCCTGCACCGCCTTCTGCTCATCGGTCTGCTCGGTTTCTTCGATTTCGATGTTATACTTCTTCGCCAGGTACCGGATGGCTTCCGGATAGGTGAAATGCTCGTGCTCCATGATAAAGGAGATGGCATTTCCGCCCTTGCCGCTACTGAAATCCTTCCAAATCTGCTTTACGGGCGACACCATGAAAGAAGGTGTTCGTTCTTCCGAAAACGGACTCAACCCTTTGAAATTACTGCCCGATCGCTTCAATTGCACGAAATCGCCGATAACCTCCTCTACGCGGACGGCTTCGAAAACTTTCTCTATAGTGCTTTGGGTAATCATGCGTGGGCGGCCAATGGCAAAGTACGAAGGTACATCATTGCGACGTAAAATACGAAAGCGCTCCATATGGAACGCTTTCGTTATAGCGACGAAAAGGTAAAGCTACCTCACTTACACTTAATTGAGGTCAAACCGAACGCCCAACGACACGTTGCGTTGCGCCACCGGATTGTCTTTGAACAATGGATTCAGGTCGTACTTGACGTAAAGACTCGTTCCTTCGTATCCCACGTAGGCGCTCACTCCGTAGATAAAATCGTTGACATTGAAACTGCCCTTGGTAACATTTCTTTCTTTGTATCCATCCACATCGTAACGCAATACCTGCTTGCTTTTAAGGTTCACACCGGCGTAGCCTCCGATCCCGAACCGAAACGCCTCATGCGTACGAAACGTGGGTTTGCCATCGTGTTCGCCTTTACGGGTAAAATCAAACTCGAGATGCACAGGGAATACCAGGTTGACGTTGCGGAAACGTGACTCGCGCATGTTCACGGGGTTAGTCACAAGGTCAGTAGTAGTGCCGTTGTCAACGAACATTCGGTTATCGGTAGGCCGAAGGTTGTTGTACTGCAACGACAAACCGTATTTGGCATGTAGCAGGTTGTCGGTTTTTATGAGACGGGTGTTCCAAGTAAAGCCCCATTCATAAAAATGGGAACCCCAGTAGCGGAAATCGGAATTGGCCACCGCTCCATTCGTGACGAGGTTGTTGACGCCGGCCGCAAAGACGAACTGCGTCGTAGTGCGCGACTCCCCATGACGGCGTTTCCAATTATCCGGGTCCCGCCATTTGAAGGTAACACGGAACATGCGGCTGGTATCCTCTTCATGGATTTTCCCGTCGATCTTCTGTTGCACCAGATCGCGGAGCTCCGCCTCGTAGGCGGCGACTTTTTCTTCAATAGCGCGGGCATGAGTCTGGGCGAGGTCCATTTTGCGCTGGTCGGCTTCTTCTGCGGTAAGGCGACCTGCCTGCAGGTCTTCGTTGACCTTCTCGACTTCCTGTTTTAACGCGGCCTTCTCGTCTTTCGTGACGGTCTCGATCTTGTTGGCGATCAGGCGCGCACGATCTTCAAAACTCTGGCCGACCATCTTGCTGGCCAACAGGCAGAACAATCCTGCCAAAAAAAGGGTAATGGTTTTCATAACTATTGAAATTTGATTGATGATTGATTGCTATTCATTGTTACGGTTTGACAGCGCTACCTTGACATTCTGGTAGTTGCGTGTCACCGTGCGGATGGTTTTCTCGCGAAAGGTCATATCGAGTTCACCGTCGACCTGCGACAAGAGGCTGGCCGCGTCGACCTTTACCTTTTCCTTACTGGAAAACGGCACCGACACCTTGTCCTTATTGTCGACCGAAGCCAGTAATGCGGCTGCGTCAACCGTTACCGGCTTCGGTGCGACCTGTCCGGTCTTTTGATGGATGATTTCATTGGTAGTATTCTGGGCGACACTAGTTCCGGTCGTTCCGGCTTCGTTGGCCGGATAGGCAACCGGCGCCTTTCCGATGGCACCCTTTACGCTTGTCGCTTCTTTGTGCCCGCCCACTTTAGGCGTTTGGATGGCGACTGCCGCGGGGCTTGTTGACGTTGTAGGTATCGGGAGGGCAGCTTCTGGTGTTGAAGGCGCTACCGGCGCTTCCTCTGTTTCATTGACCACCACCCTCGGACGTGCCGTATCGGTCATTTCCTGCGTGCTGCCGAAAAACCAGGTGGCAATCAAGGCAAAGCCCAGTATACTGGCGGCGATATACAGCCAACCGAAATCGCGTTTCTTCTTGCCTTCCGCTACGGACAGCATGGCATCCAGGCGATCCCATGCGCCTTCGGAGGGCATGATTTCCCGTTGCCCTAATTTCATCCTGAAATCCTCCTCCATTTTATTCTGTTCCGTTGCCATACATTTCTAATTTTTGAATTCGTTCCTGCAGGTGCCTCCGGGCCGCTGCAAACTGCGATCGCGACGTGCCTTCGTGGATGTCAAGCATTTCAGCGATCTCTTTGTGTTTATACCCTTCGATTACGTAAAGGTTGAAGATGGTACGAAATCCGTCAGGCATCTCGTCGATCAGCGATTGGATGGCCTCTACTGACAGGTTGCATTCGATATCGTTGAAACCCGGCTCAGCATATGGCTTGTCTTCCAGAAAACCGATGCGTCGGTGGGCCCGCAGATAGGAAAGGCACTCGTTGACCATAATCCGCCGTATCCATCCTTCAAAACTCCCCTTCCCCTCAAAATGGGCCAGGTTCGTAAAAACTTTCATGAATGCGGTGATCATCACATCCTCTGCCTGGTGAACGTCTTTGATATACTGCCTGCACACCCCCAGCATCTTCGGTGCATGGCGCTGGTACATCAGCTGCTGTGCGTGCCGGTTGCGGTCGATGGCGAGTCGGATCAACTCCTTCTCATCAGCATGTAAATCGATTACTTTCAAACCTCTTCGATGGTGTATTTGGACCCAAGACGAAAAAAGATGTCAAAACGTTGTATGGAGAACAAAAAAAATGGAAAAAAGAAAACGATAAGAATCTAAAAACCTGATAATCAATACAAAAAAGCTATTGAAAAAACTTCGCAAAGGACCGTATCCAACCTCCTGCTCTTTCCTCTTTCTTCTATCCTCTTTCTTCTATCCTCTTTCCTCTTTCCCCCTACTTCTTCCTCTCAATCACATACTCCACCATCAATTCCAACGCCGCGCGATAATCGGAATGGGGAAATGTCGACAACAGTTCCAGTGCCTCGTCGCGGAAGTCCCGCATTTTTTGCTCGGCATACGCGAGTCCGAGTTGTTCTTTTACGAACTGGATGACCTCTCGCACCCGTTTTTTGTCTTTGTTGTGGTTTTTGATCGAATTGATCAGCCAGTCTTTGTCTTTTTTAGAGCAGGTATTGAGTACGTAAATGAGTGGCAAGGTCATTTTCTGCTCTTTGATGTCGATGCCGGTCGGTTTGCCGATCGCATCATCGGTATAGTCGAAGAGGTCGTCTTTTATCTGGAACGCCATCCCGATCAACTCACCGAACTTCCGCATCTTCTCTACCGTGGCATCGTCTTCGGGCGCGACGGAACGGGCACCCAGTGCACAGCAGGCAGCGATAAGCGTTGCTGTTTTTTGGCGGATGATTTCGTAGTACACGTCCTCTGTGATATCGAGGCGTCGTGCTTTTTCAATCTGAAGTAGTTCGCCCTCGCTCATTTCACGGACGGCGACGGAGATGATCCGCAGAAGATCGAAATCGCCGTTGTCAATGGAAAGTAACAGACCTTTCGACAGCAGGTAGTCGCCCACCAAAACCGCAATCTTGTTTTTCCATAAGGCATTGATGGAGAAAAAACCCCTGCGGCGGTTGCTGTCGTCTACGACATCGTCGTGCACGAGCGTGGCGGTATGGATGAGTTCGATTACGGAAGCCCCGCGGTAGGTGCGTTCATTTACGGTGCCACCCGATACCATCTTCGCTGAAAGAAACACGAACATGGGACGCATCTGCTTCCCTTTTCGGTTGACGATATAATAGGTGATGCGGTTCAGGAGCGCCACCCGTGATGCCATGGCATCGTGGAACTTCTTCTCGAAAAGTTCCATTTCGGCGAAAATAGGCTGCTTGATCTGCTCCGTGATTTTCATTGCCCAAATATAACCTTAAACGGGCAAAGAATGGAAGGCGTCATACGGAAAGTCGCAGTTCCGGTCGCAATCAATGTACCAGTCGCAGAAAGTTCTAACCCTATATGTCATAGGGAAAAGTGGTTTAGGATTTATTTGCCAATTGCCCGCAGGCGGCATCGATGTCTTTCCCCCGGCTGCGCCGCACCTTCACGACAATATCGTTTGTTTCCAACGCCTTGATATAGGCATTAAT
>DATGXZ010000429.1:0-3268 GCA_035298445.1 Flavobacterium sp. | reverse complement strand
ACTGGCCCCTACCGGTCGTGCGGCTAAGGTCATCGCGAATTACTCGGGCCAACCTGCGCAGACCATCCACCGAAAAATCTATTACCCGAAAAAGGGCGCGAGTGGGGGCGTATGGTTTACCCTGATGCCGAACAAGCATGTCAACACGATTTTCTTTGTCGACGAGGCATCGATGATCTCCGACGCCGGGACCGAAAACAGCGGTTCCTTACTCGACGACCTGGTGGAGTATGTTTACACGGGTGACGGTTGCAAGCTCTTATTATTGGGCGATACGGCCCAGTTACCTCCGGTAGGCATGGAGGTGTCACCCGCACTCGATATCCGGTCGTTGCAGCGGAGTTATGGAATGGACGTGAAACACATTGAACTCGATGAGGTCATGCGGCAGGCACAAGACTCGGGGATTCTGTACAATGCGACGGAGTTCCGCGAACAACTGGAAGCCGAATTCCATGAGGAATTGCGTTTCCAACTGTCCGGTTTTAAGGATGTCATTCGTTTGACCGATGGCTACGATATCCAGGATGCCATCACACAGGCATACGGGCAGTATAGTATCGAAGACACGGCTTTCATCGTTCGGTCAAACAAGCGCGCAAACCAATACAACCAGCAAATCCGGATGCGCATCCTCGACAAGGAAAGCGAACTGTCTACGGGTGACTACCTCATGGTCGTCAAGAATAACTACTTCTGGCTTCCGCCCGAATCTCAGGCGGGCTTCATCGCGAACGGAGACATTATAGAGGTCTTGGAGATTTTCCGTATACAGGAACTCTACGGCTTCACCTTCGCGAAGGTAAAGGTGCGGATGATCGATTATCCCGACCAACTGCCACTCGAAACCATCCTTTTACTTGATACTACCCGCAGCGAGTCGCCGGCCCTGACCTACGACGAGTCGAACCGCCTCTACCAGGCCGTGTTGGAAGATTACGAAGACGAACGCGCACAGTACCGCAAGCTGCAGAAAGTAAAGCAAAACCCGTATTTCAACGCGTTACAGGTCAAGTTCTCGTATGCCATCACCTGCCACAAAGCCCAGGGCGGTCAGTGGGACACAGTATTCATCGAACAACCCTACCTGCCCGAAGGCCCCAACGCCGATTACCTGCGGTGGCTGTATACGGCCGTCACCCGCGCCCAGCGAAGGTTGTATCTGATTGGGTTTGGGGATGAGTTTTTTGGAGCTTAGAATTTGGAAATCAGGAGATAGGGGTTAGGAAAGAGGAGGAAACAATAGCACCTGCTTCGCCAATCTCATTTGCGAATGTTCCCATAGGCTTGTATCTTGCGTCCCGACTTTCAAATTTTGACTTCCATTCTCATGAAAACCATCGCCGTCATCCCCGCCCGTTACGCCTCCACCCGCTTTCCGGCCAAGCTTATGCAGGATTTGGGAGGGAAGACCGTTATCCGTCGCACCTACGAAGCCGCGGTAGCCACCGGTCTTTTTGACGAGGTTTTTGTAGTAACCGATTCGCGGTTGATCTTCGACGAGATTGTCTCGCACGGAGGGAAGGCGGTCATGAGCCGGAAGGAACACGAGTCGGGGAGTGACCGCATTGCCGAAGCCGTAGCCGATATGGAGGTCGATGTGGTGGTAAATGTGCAGGGAGACGAACCGTTTATCGACGCTGGGCCCTTGGCTGCTTTGATTGACGTATTCCGGAACGATGAGGCTAAAGCGGTCGATGTGGGTTCCCTGATGTTGAAGATCACCGACGCCGAAGATATCCACAACCCCAACAATGTAAAGGTCGTCACCGACCAAAACGGGTTTGCCCTTTATTTTTCGCGTTCGGTAATTCCATTCCTGCGCGATCCAGGTGCGACGGCGAAGTATTACCGTCATATTGGCGTGTATGCGTTTCGCAAACAGGCGTTGATGGATTTCGCCCAATTACCGATGAAAGGGCTCGAAGCCGCCGAAAAACTCGAACAACTGCGTTATCTGGAATTTGGCCGCCGTATCCGGATGGTGGAAACAACTCATGTCGGTATTGGCATTGATACACCCGAAGACCTTGAACGGGCCCGGCAGATGCTTTAAAACGTACCGGAAGTCGCTTTACGTACCACAAATAATTCATTGTGCTGCTCCAGACGCGGCAGGCTTTTGACGGTAAACCCTTCTCCCCATTGTGTGGCATAGGTACGATTCCGGTCGTTGTCGTCCGGCGTCAATATCATTGTATTGAACATTACAAAACCGTTTGATTTTGTGATACTTCCGATTCTTTGTATGAAGAAATGCTCGAATAAAAAATTAGGCATCTCCGTATCGCGGAAAATGTCGATGATGATGCAGTCGTAAAGCAGTTTGGTCTTAAGTACATACTCAAAGGCATCATCGCAAATCAGTTCGAGTGTCGGAATCCGTCCAAGGTCAAAATACCGCTCGGCGAGTTGCAGCACCTCCTGGTCGATTTCCACTCCTGTGATGCGTCCCTTAAAACCAACCTCTTCCGCCAAGGTATGGATGACACTGCCGCCGGCTACTCCGAGTACCAGAATATGCTCCATTTTTCGGATGGTGTCGAAACCAATGTCTTCTAGTCCGAGTCGTAACACCCGTTGCAGGCTGCCATAGGAATAGTTGGTATTTTGGGAATCGAGTACGAGTTGGCCATTGGCCCACGTGACCTCCAGCGATCCGCTCATCGCCGAAGCCTGACGGTGGATGGTGAGAGGGAAGAAGTGGCTTAGGAAGCGTTTCCAACGAGACATAGGTCTCAAAAGTACATCAATAATCCTACATTTGCGCAAACCGATACGAATGAAACGCGCTTTCTACAAATTGATTTTTTACCGGCTGATGGGCTGGCGTATAACGGGACACATGGATCCAGCCGTTCGGAAATGCGTCATGATTGTCGTTCCGCACACCAGTTGGCACGATTTCTATATCGGGCTATGCGCACGCGGAATCATTGGTCTTGAGATGCATTTTGTAGCGAAGAAAGAACTGTTTCGCTTTCCGTTCGGGTTCTATTTCCGCTGGATGGGTGGGGCGCCGCTTGATCGAAGCGGAAACCGCAACTCGGTCGACGCAATTGCCGCGATTTTCCGCGAGCGCGACGTGTTTCGCCTGGCCATCGCGCCGGAAGGCACGCGAAAGAAGGTAAGCGAATGGAAGACAGGATTTTACTATATCGCGCAGGCTGCGGGCGTTCCGATACTGCCGATTGCGTTTGACTATCGAAAAAAGGAAGTGCGGTTGTATTCGTATGTGACACCGACAGGTGACATAAAGGCGGATATG
>DATGXZ010000428.1:0-1558 GCA_035298445.1 Flavobacterium sp. | reverse complement strand
CACATTTATATGAATCACGTCCTCGATTACGGCGGGTATCGCTTTTTCCAGGCGAACTTCGATCCGGATGAAAAAGGAACTGTACTGTCTGCCAACCACGATTTCTGGGGTACCTGGATCACCTACGTCGGTTATTTCCTTTTGTTTTTTGCGATGATGGCCATCCTTTTCGACCGAAACACCCGTTTTGCCGACCTGAAACGAAAACTGGAATCCGTACGGGTCAAGAAAGAGAAATTGCTCTTGGGATTGCTTTTGTTGGTATCCCTCTCTGGTTTCTCGCAAGAGCAACATCGCCACACCAATATCAACACGCGTCAGATAGCAGATACCATCGCGAAATACAAGGTCAACGAAAAAACGGCAGCCCTGTTCGGACGCTTGGTGCTTCAGGATGGCGGGCGTATGAAGCCTATCAACACCTTTTCATCCGAACTGTTCCGAAAAGTCTATAAAAGCGATTCCTTTAATGGGATGAATGCTGACCAGGCCTTTCTCTCCATGACGCAGTTCCCGGCCCTTTGGCTGGATATGCCTATTATCAGCCTCAAAAAAGACAACGACAGTATTCGCTCGATACTCGGCATCGGCAAAGACGAAAAGTATGCACCTTTCCGTGCGTTCTTCGACGATCGCGGCAACTATAAACTGTCACCGTTCCTGGATGAAGCCTACCGCAACCAACGCCCCGATCAATATCAGAAAGACCTGATCGATGCCGACAAAAAGGTGGTATTGCTCAACTCGGCACTTTCCGGTACGATCCTGCGTATTTTTCCCGTACCCGGTGACAAGAACAACAAATGGGTTTCCTTCGTCGAGTCGGCTACGCCTT
Organism: Flavobacterium sp.; assembly: GCA_035298445.1. GTDB lineage: Bacteria > Bacteroidota > Bacteroidia > Flavobacteriales > Flavobacteriaceae > Flavobacterium. Next base: position 723 of record DATGXZ010000428.1, on the reverse strand, counting down.
CCGGGACGTCGCTCGATACGATGCGTATCCTCTATCCCAAACTGATGCAGGACCTGTATCTGGGCGCGCGCAAAAAGGACTTCAGTGACGCTAACACCACGCTGGGTAATATCGAAAAAGTACAGAAAAGGGTAGGAGCAGCAGTACGACCAGCGGATGCGAAGCTCGACGCGGAAATACTCTACAATGAATACGACGTTTTCCGCAACCTCTTTTGGTTGTACATGACGGTCGGATCCATCATGTTGATCCTTGTAATCGTTAACATCCTCGCCAATTCGAAGTGGCTGTCGCGCCTGGCGAATTTCCTGCACATTACGATTGGGGTACTGTTTGCCCTGCATACGGCCGGATTGATATTCCGTTGGTATGTGTCCGGACACGCACCCTGGAGCGATGCTTATGAATCGATGATTTATGTCGCATGGGCGACCATGTTTTTCACACTGGCTTTCGATCGCAAATCGAAATTGACGGTGGCTTCGGGTACATTCGTCGCCTCGATGATTCTTATGATTGCCCACTGGAATTGGCTCGACCCGAGCATCGCGAACCTGCAACCGGTATTGAATTCATATTGGCTTATGATCCACGTGGCGGTGATCGTCGCCAGTTACGGACCGTTTACCCTTGGAATGATATTGGGAATCGTTACCATGATCCTGATGCTTCTGGTGAACGATCGCAATAAGGAGAAGATGGAACTTCACATCCGCGAAATTA
>DATGXZ010000427.1:0-7613 GCA_035298445.1 Flavobacterium sp. | reverse complement strand
ATTCACACCTGAAGATTTCTCAGAGGAGCAAATCATGATGCGGGATTCTGTTCGGGAATTCTCGGACAAGGAACTTTGGGCGCAGAAAGACCGCTTCGAGAAAAAAGACTACGCCTATACCGAAGCGACCATGCGGAAAGCCGGTGAGATGGGCTTCCTGGGCGTGTCGGTTCCCGAAGCGTACGGCGGTCTTGGTATGGGCTTCGTCGATACGGTACTGGTATGCGACTACATCTCTGGATCGACCGGTTCGTTTTCTACGGCTTTTGGCGCCCATACCGGTATTGGCACGATGCCGATCCTATTGTATGGAACCGAAGAACAGAAACAAAAATACATCCCGAAACTGGCATCCGGCGAATGGTTTGGTGCCTATTGCCTAACGGAACCAGGTGCCGGTTCTGATGCGAATTCTGGCAAAACCAAGGCGGTATTGTCGGCTGACGGTTCACACTACCTCATCACAGGCCAGAAAATGTGGATATCCAATGCTGGGTTCTGCAGCCTTTTTATTGTCTTTGCACGCATTGGAGACGATAAGAACATCACCGGATTTATCGTAGAGAACGATCCGTCGAACGGCATCACCATGGGCGAGGAAGAGCACAAACTGGGCATTCGGGCTTCTTCGACACGACAGGTGTTTTTCAGCGACACAAAAGTGCCGGTCGAAAATATGCTGTCCGAACGCGGAAACGGATTCAAAATCGCAATGAACGCTCTGAACGTCGGCCGCATCAAACTCGCGGCTGCCTGTCTTGATGCGCAGCGTCGGGTAACCACGGGGTCCGTACAGTATGCGAATGAGCGCATCCAGTTCAATACGCCGATTGCGCAATTTGGTGCGATCCGTTCGAAACTGGCGGAAATGGCCACGGCTTGCTATGCCGGCGAAAGTGCGGTGTATCGTGCCTCGAAAGACATTGAAAACCGGATCCAGGCCCGTGAGGCAGCGGGTTCTTCGCATCAGGAAGCGGAACTGAAGGGTGTTGAGGAATACGCAATCGAGTGTTCTATCCTAAAGGTTGCGGTGTCGGAAGACATGCAACATTGCGCCGATGAAGGCATCCAGATTTTCGGAGGGATGGGCTTTTCGGAAGACACGCCGATGGAAAGCGCCTGGCGTGATGCCCGTATCGCCCGTATTTACGAAGGAACGAATGAAATCAACAGGATGCTGTCGGTGGGCATGCTCATCAAGAAAGCCATGAAAGGACATGTTGACCTGCTCAACCCGGCGATGAAAGTCGCGGAGGAACTGATGGGTATCCCAGACTTTAACATCCCTGATTATACCGAACTGTTCGCGGAAGAGAAGGAAATGCTCGTGAAACTGAAAAAAGCCTTCCTGATGGTAGCAGGTTCTGCGGTGCAGAAATTTGGTCCGGATCTCGACTCACACCAGGAGCTTCTTATGGCCGCCGCAGATATGCTGATTGAGATCTATATGGCCGAATCGACGCTATTACGCACTGAAAAACTGGCCAAAAAGAACGGCGCCGAGAATGTGAAAGAGCAAATCGCGATGGCGCAACTTTATCTGTACCAGGCAGTCGACACGATTTCGGCTAAAGGAAAAGAAGGCATTGTGTCGTTTGCCGAAGGAGACGAACAGCGCATGATGCTGATGGGATTGCGTCGTTTTACGAAATATACCAATATGCCGAATGTAGGTGCCTTGCGCGAAACAATCGCTTCGAAGGTCATTGCGGCAAATTCGTATTGCTTTTAATAGATAGTTATTTTGAAAGGGGAAGCCGCGATTCAGTCGCGGCTTTTCTATTTTCGGTGAAACCTAAGGACGACTTCTGCACCAGATTTTAGCTCCAGTTTTCCGTCGGTTATCACATAAGAATCCACGCGTCCCAACATCCCGGTGAAGGCTTGTCCCCCACCTCCTTCGCAGAACATCTTTGTACTTATCATTGATGCCGGGTCTATCCGGAACTTATTCCCCTGAGATTCGAATGTTCCGGAATACCGGTTGCAACCATCCTGTCCGGAGATGGTTCTCTTGCCCACGTCTATCCGCATCTCAGGTGCTTTTACGGAATACAACGCCTCCAACGACGAGGCTGACGCGATGTATTCCAGCTCCCAATTTCCCTCAAACGACGACGCGCCATTCGCTGCGTTCTGGGCGGTTGCCCCATTGACACCTTTACACGATGTCATCACAGACATCAGAAAAAAAAGACCTATGAGCTGTTTCATGGTGGGTTGCTTTGCTTTACCTATTATCTACACGTAAGAATGAGTCGGATACAAAATATGCGGTTTTTCCGTAATGCCATGTCGTGGCGATTTTGTAAGGGATGCATCCGCCCCTTCCCTGAAGGTAAAATACAAATTTCCGGCGACACCGTTTTACGGGAAAACCTCCTTAATTGTTAAATCTGACGTTCGTCAGTTCGGCAAACAACATACCGCTCAACTACAGATTTCTGTCGTAGACGCAACACTACACGATCCAACATTTATTTGTGATTTCCTGATGCGTTTTCTACTTTCGTGTCGCATAATAAAAAGAAGCATGAAGTTACTAGGAATCGGCTCCCGCATTCAACACCCTGAGTATGGTAAAGGGGTGATTACAAACGTATCCACAAAAGAATATTGGGTTACCTTCATCGAGAACGGTCTTGAAACTATTCCGCTCGATGACGAATTCGAAACCATTGAAGCGGCTGAGAACGAGGTTGACACCATCAGCCTTTATGACGTAGAACGAACCCTGAAAGACGTACTACGGCGTTGGTCGGGGGCTACCGAACTCGTGCCGATGGACGATAAATGGAAAGGCGGCATGATGACGCTCAAACCCGGACGGGCCGGACTCGCCTCAAAAGAGGTTCCCATTGACACGTTTTTCCATAAGATCGTGATGACGCGCGATCGGCTGCGCGTAATGGAGCAAAAGATAAACGCGAGCAGTCTCGACGCGCAGGATAAAGTAGAACTGCAGCAATACATCACCAAAATATACGGTACGCTCACCACCTTCAACGTGCTGTTCAAATCACAGAATGACTATTTCGTCGGTGAAAAAACCAAGTAAGTAAAGCCTCCGATGGAGGCTTTTTCATTTCTGATTTAACGAAAAATTGTACCTCTGCCGGTACCGTGTTTTGTAAATTTGATAAAAACAAACACTATGAAGAAAGTACTTTCCATAACGGTTGTCGCCATTGCCATCATCGTGGCATGTAAATCAACCTCCTCTTCTACTCCTTCGCACTCCGTCACAATTACGCTTGAGTCGAAAAGCGGAAGTAACACCACTGGTACGGCTACTTTTACCGAAAAGGGGGGCAAAGTGACCATGGAAGCGAAACTATCAGGATTGAAACCGGGCGTTCACGCTATCCACATCCACGAAAAAGCGGATTGTTCGGCTGCCGATGGAAGCTCGGCCGGCGGTCACTGGAACCCGACGTTCAAGAAACACGGGAAATGGGGTGATGCGGAGTATCATCGCGGAGATATCGGGAACTTTACTGCTGATGTTGACGGAAACGCTACCGTGATCTTTACGACGGATGAGTGGTGCATCGACTGTGCTGACAAAACAAAAGATATCCTGGGCAAAGGATTGATCGTACACGCCAATCCGGATGACTACACCTCGCAACCGGCAGGCAATGCCGGGGCGCGGGTCGCCTGCTCTGGAATCATCAAATAAAGAAGAACCTGTCAGTTGACAGGTTTTTTTGTGGTCATACTCGCGATCTGGGTGAGGAAATCGGTGGGCTCGAAAGGCTTCACGATAACCGCATCGATTCCGGCGGCCTGTGCTTTATCCGTCACTTCATTGCGATCAAAGGCGGTCAACGCCAGTATGGGTATTTGGATTCCCTTACGCCGTATCGCCGTCGCGGTTTCATACCCGTCGAGGTCGGGCATGTTGATATCCATTAAGATCACGTCATAGGCGGCGTTCGTGACTTTTTCGATAGCAGCACGGCCGTTGTCGATCAGGTCACATTGATGTCCGTTTCGCTGCAGGATGTTCTGCGTCACGATTTGATTGATCTTATTATCTTCCACCACTAATACGCGAAGCGAGCCTACATCAGCACTCAGTCCGTCTGGCGTTTGCGTCTCGTTAGTCGCCGCAACCCTGAACGTGATGTCGAAACGAATCGTGGTGCCTATTCCTTCTTCGCTGTGAAGATCGATATCGCTGCCGAAAAGCTCGAGGAGCCTTTTGACGATAGCCAGACCGAGTCCGGTGCCCTGGTAATCACTTCCTTTACGATCGACCTGCACAAATCGCTCGAAGATCCGATACTGGTCTTTTTCGGCGATGCCTACCCCGTTATCCGAAACGGTGAACCGGACGGTACAGGTGTTGTTGTCCCCTCGCAAACGATCCGCTGACACCTTTACGTTACCATTGGTGGTGAACTTAAGGGCGTTCGACATCAAATTGATGAGTATCTGCGACAACCGCAATTCATCCCCTATCAACTGGCTGGGAATAGATGGATCAATCACACTCTCCAACCGGTTACCGTTTCGATCGGCGATAAACTGGAGCGAATTGGTAATGGTTTCCAGCTGGCGACGAACCGAAAACGGCGCATCGGCCAGTGCAATCCGACGGTCTTCCATCTTATTCAATTGCAGGACATCATTTACCAAAGCCAGTAAGTAACGAGCCGAGAATTTCAGGGAATTGACCTCTTCGTCGTCGAGCAATTCTTTGTGTTTCTCGAGAAACATGTCGGTCAGGCCGATGACACCATAGAGTGGCGTCCGCAATTCATGGCTGATGTTCGAAACGAACTGTGTTTTGAGTTGGGACACTTCCTCCGCTGCTTCCTTTGCTTTTCGCAATTCCTGGTTCGCCGTTGTGAGTTCGGCATTTAGGCGCGTGCGGTTCTTGTTGTTTTTGTACAACGTAACGGTGTAGACGATGACAAACAGCAATACGACACCAAACAACAAGGTGAGGAGCCGCGTCTCGCGTATCTTACGATGTTGCAGGTCATTGTCGGCTTCTATTTTGGCTAATTGGATACGGTAGGCGTCCAACTCAATCTCACGCGCGGTTTCGTCAAGGTTGGCACGCTCGTCTTCCGGATAGAGTACCTTTTTGAGGGAATCGAGTTTCGATTGGTAGAGATTGGCTTTCGCCACTTGACCCAGTTTTCGGTGATGGTTTACCAGGTTCTCGTAAATATTGGCCTCAAACGCCGACATTTTTTCCCGTTTGGCAATGACCAGTGCTTTCGCGAACTGGTGCTCTGCCTCGGTACTGTGGCCGACGTGGCTGTTGTACATCGCGTCGAGCATCGACAAGGTCATCCGGGCCTCCTGCTCGCCTTTTTGCCGAACATACGAACGGGCCTGCTCCAGAAAGCGTCGTCCTAGTTCGTACTCTTCAATTGAAAAGTAGGCGCTGGCAATGTTCATCTGGGTGTAGGAAATCTGTGAACTGTCGTTGATTTTTCGCGCGAAGACCAGCGACTTCTTATAATACTCGATGCCCTTACGTACGTCTTTGTGACTGAAATAGTAGACGCTGCCGAGGTTGCTGTAGAGCCAGTCTTTCAGCGAATCGTTTTCAATCTTGTTCGCATGTTGTAAGGCCTTGTTGTAGAACTCGATGGCATAGTCCGATTCCGAAAACTCGTCGTAAATGACCCCAATCGCGTTATAGGAATGCGCAATCAGATAATCGTCGTCGAGTTTGAAGGAGCGCACCAGCGCCTGTTTGGATGCATCGAGAGCTTTATCGTACTGTGCCTCACGAAAATACGTTCCGCCCTTGTTAATGAGCCGTTCGATCTCGACCCGTTCCTTCCTGTCCGTATCCTGCGCAGGAACGGAAAGACTTAGAAGCAACAGCAATACGAGACAGCAGTTTCTCAACGGCGTGATGGGTTAGTTGCGAACGAGTTTTCGGTATTTGATTCGTTTCGGTGTAAGGTCGGCACCCAAACGCTTCCGCTTATTCTCTTCATAATCCGAGAAGCTGCCTTCAAAGAAGTAGACGTTCGAATCGCCTTCGAATGCGAGGATATGCGTACAGATACGATCGAGGAACCACCGGTCGTGGGAGATGATAACGGCACATCCTGCGAAATTCTCAAGACCTTCCTCCAACGCCCTAAGCGTATTGATGTCCAGGTCGTTGGTAGGTTCGTCCAAAAGCAATACGTTACCTTCTTCCTTCAGCGTCATCGCCAAATGGAGGCGGTTGCGTTCCCCACCGGAAAGCGTCGCCACTTTCTTGTTCTGGTCGCTGCCACTGAAGTTGAAGCGACTGAGGTAGGCGCGCGAGTTGACCTGGCGTCCGCCCATCATGATGAGTTCCTGGCTGTCGCTGAAATTTTCCCAAATGGTTTTTTCCAGATCGATATTGGAATGCGACTGGTCAACATAGGCAATCTTGACGGTATCACCGATAGTGAACGTTCCGGCATCCGGTTGTTCTTCCCCCATGATCATGCGGAAGATGGTGGTTTTACCAGCGCCGTTCGGACCGATAATCCCCACGATACCCGCTTGTGGGAGGGTGAAGTTTAGGTTGTCATATAGCAACTTGTCACCAAATCCTTTGGCAACGCCCTGTGCTTCGATGACATTGGTTCCGAGACGGGGTCCGTTCGGGATATAGATTTCGAGTTTTTCTTCGAGTTCTTTCTGGTCTTCGTTCAACAGGCGGTCGTAGTTCTGGAGACGTGCCTTTTGCTTGGTTTGGCGACCCTTCGCTCCTTGTCGCACCCACTCCAACTCGCGTTCGAGGGTCTTCCGGCGTTTGGAAGCGACTTTCTCTTCCTGTTCGAGTCGTTTTGCTTTCTGGTCGAGCCAGGATGAGTAGTTACCTTTCCACGGAATGCCTTCGCCGCGATCAAGTTCGAGGATCCAACCGGCGACATTGTCAAGGAAATACCGGTCGTGGGTAACGGCGATGACGGTTCCGGCGTATTGGGCAAGGTGTTGTTCGAGCCACAAGACGCTTTCCGCATCGAGGTGGTTGGTGGGCTCGTCAAGCAATAACACATCCGGTTGTTGCAGCAGCAGTCGGCATAAGGCTACGCGGCGCTTCTCTCCTCCCGATAATACCTTGATGGGCATGTCGGCATCGGGTGTGCGAAGCGCGTCCATAGCGATTTCCAGCTTATTGTCGAGGTCCCAGGCACCGGCGGCATCGATCTTATCCTGCAACTCCGCCTGACGGTCCATGAGCTTCTGCATTTTCTCTTCGTTCTCATACACCTCTGGCAACATGAACTGGTCGTTCAACGCATTGAATTCCTCGAGAAGCGCCACTGATTCGGCCGCCCCTTCGCGTACAATCTCGATGACGGTCTTGTTTTCGTCGAGCAGCGGCTCCTGTTCGAGGTAGCCTACGGTATAGCCCGGTGCGAATACCACATCGCCCTGGTAATTCTTATCTACTCCGGCAATGATCTTCAACAGGGTAGACTTACCCGATCCGTTCAAACCGAGGATGCCGATCTTGGCGCCGTAAAAGAAACTCAGGTAAATATCTTTGAGCACCGGTTTATTGGCGCCCTGGTAGGTCTTGCCGACCCGCGCCATGGAGAAAATGACTTTCTTATCGTCTGACATATAATGAATTATATTAAGTAATTCTAAGA
>DATGXZ010000426.1:0-3397 GCA_035298445.1 Flavobacterium sp. | reverse complement strand
CTTTGCTCTTTGCTCTTTGCTCTTTGCTCTTGCCTCTTGCTTCTTGCTTCTTGCTTCTTGCCTCTTGCTTCTCGCGCTCCCAGCCTCCTGGCTCCGACTACTTACTTTCACCAACTTTAACAAATAATACGGTTTTTCCGTACCGCCAGTTGCGTCGCATTTCGTAAGGGACGCATCCGCCCCTCCCCTAACGCAAACTACTCATTCCCGACGACAGCATTTTACGGAAAAACCGCGTATTTTGTTAATAGTTGGGGGAGTTGAGGGTTGAGAGTTGAGGGTTGAGGGTTGATCGTTCATAGTTCATAGTTCATGGTTCTTGGTTCATGGTTCATGGTTCTTGGTTCTTGGTTCTTGATTCTTGGCTCTTGATTCTTGCTCCTTGCTCCTCTCCCAAAAAAAAGCCCCGCATTACGCGAGGCCTTCTCTATTTACTTATGTTGAAATGACGCCAAGTCCAACCCTGAACTATTAACTATCAACTATCAACCCTGAACTCCCAACTATTTCTTCTTCTTCTGCGCCTCTGCCTGCTCCATCATTTCCTGCATTTTACGCTGGAATTTGCCCATCTGCTTGGGCTCGCGTTGTTTGTTGGCCTGGATGGCAGCGTGAATCTTATCGTTGTCGACGATGTAGTTCTTGATGACGAGCATAATCGCAATCGTGATCGTATTCGAGATGAAGTAGTACAAACTAAGTCCAGATGCATAGTTGTTGAAGAAAATCAACATCATCAACGGCGAGATATAGATCATCACTTTCATGATCTTTTGCATATCCGGCATACCTTCCTGCTGCGGCGCGGTCATCGGCTGGTCGCCGGTCGTCATCTTCATGTAGAAGAAAATCGCAAGAGCGGCCAGTATCGGGAACAGGCTTACGTGACTGCCATACGCCGGAATGTGGAATGGCAATTTGAATACAGAGTCGAACGATGACAGGTCGCTGGCCCAAAGGAAGCTCTTCTGGCGCAATTCAATGGCCGCCGGGAACAACTGGAACAACGAGTAGAACACCGGAATCTGTAACAACGCCGGCAAACAGCCCGCCATCGGGTTAACGCCTGCCTGGTTATACAGTTTCATCGTTTCCTGCTGCTTCTTCATCGCGTCGTTCTTATACTTGTCATTCAACGCCGTGATATCCGGACGCAGCACCTTCATCTTGGCCTGCGACACATACGATTTGTAGGTCACCGGCGACATCACCAGACGCACGAGAATGGTGAAGAGGATAATCGCGAGTCCGGGTAATAAAAACGACATCAGGAAGCCAAACGTCGGGATGAACAGGTGACGGTTGATCCAGCCGAAAATTCCCCAGCCCAGCGGCACGATGTTTTCAACGTCGCGCTCGTAAGAGGCCAGTTTCTTATAATCGGTCGGACCGTAATACCAGTTCATCTTCTCGCTGATTTCCCCGGCATTGAAAGCCAACGGCAGCCGCGCGCGGAATTGCTTGGTGAAGATGGTGTCTTTCGTATCGTCATGCACGAGGTTATTCGAATACACTTCCGCCTTCTTGAACTTGCGGTCGGTGAGGAGGATCGACGTAAAGAAATGCTGTTTGAACGCTACGTACGACACATCCGAAAGGGTTTCGGTTTTATCCTCCCCCTGCCCGAGGTAATCATCTTTACCGTCTTCGTATTGGTAACGGACGTCGGCATACCGGTTTTCATACGCCACACTCTTCTCGTTGCGGTACGATTTCAGGTCCCACTCCAAATCAAGCGGTTTCGACGTGTTAAGCGTCTTCGAAAGTCCCTGTGAACGGATGCTGAAGTCGAGCATATAGTCGTCTTTCAACGCATAGCGGTACTCGAGGTATTCGTTTGCACCGGCCTTCAGACGCATGGTCAGTACCTGCTCGTTGCCGTTTTTGGTCAGGGTCGGCTCGAAGAACAGGTTCTTGGTGTCAAGCGAACGGTTGTCCAACGTCTGCAACTTCAGGTTCAGGTGGGCGTTGTTGTTTTTGACCAGGCTTACGAGTTGCCCCGATCCTTTCTCGAAACGTTCGAACTTTTTCAGCGTCGCTTCGGTGATGTAGCCGCCTTTGTTGGAAATTACCAAACGTAGCACGTCATTTTCGATCGTCGTGGTGCCTCCTTTTGCGGATGGCAGGGTCGCGGAATAGGCAAAATTACCGAGTGTGCCGCGGAGTTTCGCCAATTTTGAGGAATCCGCCAGTGTCGTATCGGCTTCGACCGTCGCCATCGGATCCGGAGCGGGTGCTGCCTTCGCCGGTGCCGCCGCTTCCTTTTTTGCCTTGGCCTTGTCTTCTGGCTTCGGCTGGTTCTGGTACATCATCCACATCAGGATACCGAAGATGAGGACAAATCCGATGATCGATTTTGGGTCAAATTTCTTTTGTTCTTCCATGTTGTTCGGCTTGCGCCGGATTTGATTACGCTGTTTTCTTTTTTGCTTTCACCGTAGCCGCCACAAATCCGGTGAAAAGCGGATGGGGGTTGGCAACGGTACTCTTATATTCAGGATGGTATTGTACGCCAATGAAAAACGGATGGTCGGCAATCTCCACTACTTCCACCAGGCCGGTGTCAGGGTTGACGCCAGATGCTTTCAGTCCGGCCGACTGCAAACGGTCGAGGTATTCGCCATTGAATTCGTAGCGGTGGCGGTGACGCTCGGCAATATGCTCTGTTTTGTAAATGTCGTAGGCCAGGGTATCGGTTTGGATGTCACATTTCCAGGATCCCAAACGCATGGTACCGCCCTTGTCAGTAACAGTTTTCTGTTCTTCCATCAAATCGATGACCGGATGCGCGGTGCCCTGGTTCATTTCGGTGGAATTGGCGTCCTTGAGTCCCACCACATTACGGGCGAATTCGATGACTGCCATTTGCATACCGAGGCAGATACCGAAAAACGGTATCCGGTTCTCACGGGCATAACGCACCGCTTCGATCTTTCCTTCGATACCGCGTTCGCCAAAGCCTGGCGCTACGAGGATACCGTCGAGACCGGCAAACTTCGAGGCGACATTCGAAGCGTCGATGAATTCAGAATGGATCGACACGACATTCACCTTGGTTTCGTTCGCCGCACCCGCGTGGATGAAGGCTTCCAAAATCGATTTATAGGAATCCTGCAACTCCACATACTTCCCTATCAGGCCGATATTCACGACGTGCTTCGGATTTTTCAGGCGGTGCAGGAAGAGGTTCCAGTTCTTCAGGTCCGGTGTGTTTTTCATCGGAAGGCCGAGTTTCCGTAAGGCAACGACGTCAAGTCCTTCCTCTAACATCAAATTCGGTACTTCATAAATCGTCGAGGCATCAATCGACTGGATAACGGCTTCGCGCTTCACATTACAGAAAAGGGCCAGTTTCTGGCGTAGTTCATCCGAAAGTTCGTGCTCGGTGCGGCATACG
>DATGXZ010000425.1:0-3453 GCA_035298445.1 Flavobacterium sp. | reverse complement strand
TTATAAGTTTACTTTTTGTCATTACTGCCTGCAGTTCTTCGAACACGGAAAAGGAGGCTTCGCCGGGTACGCCGGAAACGCCATCGACACCGATGACAGAGACACAATTAATGGATGCGGTACAGAAAGACGCCCTCAAATACTTTTGGGACTATGCGCACCCTGTATCGAAACTGGCGCGCGAGCGCTACCATGTTGACCAGCCGACATTTGATCAGGATATCGTGACGACCGGCGGTTCCGGCTTCGGAATCCTTACATTGCTGGTAGGTATTGAAAGAGGCTTTGTCCCCCGGGCGGAGGCTGTTTCAAGGCTTACGACCGCAATGGATTTCCTCGCGAACGCAGACCGTTTCCACGGTGCCTGGCCTCACTGGATGAACGGCAATACCGGCGATGTCATTCCGTTCGGAACGGTTGACAATGGCGGTGACCTTGTAGAAACAGCCTTTCTGTGTGAAGCGCTGATTTGTGTACGCGAGTACTTCAAAAACGGAACGACCGCGGAACAGCAACTGGCCCAAAAGGCAGACGTTCTTTGGAAAGGAGTGGAATGGAACTGGTATACCAAAGGAGGCGAAGACGCCCTTTATTGGCACTGGTCGCCCAACTACGGCTGGCAGATGAATTTCAAACTGGAAGGATATAACGAGTGCCTCGTAACCTACGTGCTGGCTGCTTCCTCTCCCACCTATGCAGTAGGTGCAGCCGCCTATCACACGGCCTGGGCGCGCAGTGGAGGAATTGTGCATAACGGACAACAATACGGTTATCCCGTCATACTCAATCACAACGGCGCAACCGGCAATGTCGGACCGCTGTTTTGGGCACATTATTCGTACCTCGGACTCGATCCGACGCAGTTGACCGACCAATACGCCAACTATTGGGATCTGAACCGGAACCATTCGATGATCATCTATGAATATTGCAAAGCCAACCCAAGGAACTATTTCGGTTATTCGGAAAAATGCTGGGGCTTAACGGCAAGCTATACCCGTAACGATGATGGTACCACCGGCTACGCCGCGCACCAGCCTCTGGAAGACCGCGGTGTCATCAGTCCGACCGCCGCCTTGTCGTCATTCCCGTATACTCCGGAGCAGTCGATGCGGTTCCTTCGGTATCTCTATGAAGAGAAGAAAAGCAGTTATGTCGGAGTCGCAGGGCCATATGATGCGTTTTCGCCCAATTACAGTTGGGTAACACCGCGCTACCTCGCCATTGACCAGGGTACCATTGTCCCGATGATCGAGAACTACCGTTCCGGGCTGTTGTGGAATTTGTTCATGAACGCACCGGAAGTCCGTCAGGGCTTGCAAAACCTCGGCTTCTCGTCATCGAAACACGGAATTTAAATTGAGATTTCATACTATAGGTTTAAGTTAGAGTTATTATTGATTTTTTTAGTTATCAGGCCTTTTTCTTCATCGATTAAGGCCTGTTTTTTGAAACTTTGCATACGCCGACGTATCTTCCGCCACCAACTAGGGCGATAAGCCGAGTCGTAGTTTATATACAACCCAAATACCATCTGATGAAGCACACATTCATTTTGGCGCTCGCCGTTTTTTCCGTGGCGGGCCACGCGCAAAAGAAAACCGTTAAACAAACTCCCATCAAGCCTAAAGCCGAGTTCGTCTCCGAGTTGATGTCAAAAATGACGCTCGAGGAAAAACTCGGTCAGTTGAACCTGCCGACCTCGGGTGACATTACCACCGGACAGTCGGGCAGTTGGGATATTGCATCTAAAATTCAGGGAGGTAAAGTAGGAGGATTATTTAACATCAAATCCGTCGCCAAGATCCGCGAAGTTCAGAAGCTCGCCGTCGAGAAAAGCCGTCTCAAGATTCCCCTTATTTTTGGGATGGATGTCATCCATGGCTATGAAACGGTGTTCCCGATTCCGCTCGGACTCGCCTCAAGTTGGGATATGGCCGCCATTGAGCAAAGTGCCCGCGTGGCCGCACAGGAAGCCACTGCCGATGGTATCAACTGGACGTTTTCCCCTATGGTTGACATCAGCCGCGACGCCCGATGGGGCCGTGGTGCGGAAGGAGCAGGCGAAGACCCCTTCCTCGGAAGCCGGATCGCCGAGGCCATGGTACGCGGTTACCAGGGCGATGACCTGTCGCGCAACAATACGATGCTGTCGTGTGTCAAACACTTCGCACTATACGGAGGCGCCGAGTCTGGACGCGATTACAATACCGTCGACATGAGCCGCATCCGGATGTATAACGACTACCTACCACCGTATAAAGCAGCTATTGATGCAGGTGCAGGTTCTGTTATGGCATCCTTCAATGAAATCGATGGCATTCCCGCCACAGGAAACAAATGGTTACTCACCGACCTTCTCCGTAAACAATGGGGGTTCAAAGGTTTTGTCGTAACCGATTACACCGGAATCAATGAAATGATCGACCATGGCATGGGTAATTTACAGGATGTATCCGCACTTGCCCTGAACGCCGGTGTTGATATGGATATGGTGGGTGAAGGCTTCCTCACCACCCTCAAAAAATCACTCGACGAAGGACGTGTTTCAATCGAACAGATTGACAGGGCGGTGCGCCTCATCCTGGAAGCAAAATACGACCTGGGCCTTTTCCAGGATCCCTACCGTTACTGCGACCTGAATCGCGCCAAAACGGAAGTGTTCAGCCAGACGCACCGCGACATCGCCCGCGAAATTGCCGCCCAGTCAATGGTGCTGCTGAAAAACCAGGACCAACTGCTGCCGTTGAAAAAAACAGGTACGATCGCGGTCATCGGTCCACTTGCGGATAACAAAGAGAATATGGGAGGAACGTGGAGTGTAGCGGCCCGTATGGAAAACGCAACCTCACTTGTAGCCGGTCTGCGTGCTGTAGCCGGTCCGAACGCGAAAATCGTAACAGCTAAGGGCAGTAACCTCGACTACGACGCTAATTTCGAGACGAATGCCACGATGTTTGGCAAAACCTTCCACCGCGATAACCGTACCGACAAACAATTGCTCGACGAAGCACTCGCAGTCGCCAAAACAGCCGATGTAATCGTAGCGGCACTGGGTGAATCCGCTGAAATGTCTGGTGAGAGCAGCAGCCGTACCCAACTCGAGATTCCGCAGGCGCAACAGGACTTGCTAAACGCCTTACTCGCCACCGGAAAGCCCGTAGTGTTGGTGCTGTTCACCGGTCGTGCACTCGTGCTGACAGAAGAAGACAAATCCGTTCCGGCCATCCTGAATGTGTGGTTTGCCGGTTCTGAAGCAGGCGTTGCCATTGGCGATGTCCTCTTCGGCAACGTGAACCCATCCGGTAAACTCCCGGTTACGTTCCCAAGAAGTGTCGGACAGGTGCCGATTTATTATGCTGCCAAAAACACCGGCCGTCCGCTGGGCAATAAAGAAGGCAAATTCGAGAAGTTCCGCTCCAATTACATTGACGAGCGCAACGAGCCGCTATA
>DATGXZ010000424.1:0-2161 GCA_035298445.1 Flavobacterium sp. | reverse complement strand
GGGTCGAGGTGTGAAGCAAGGTTCACGCGGTGCGTTTGCGTGAAACGCGTGATAAACGTAGTGATGATTGCGATGCCGAACGAACCGCCGAGTTGGCGCATCATACCCGTAAACGCGGCTCCTTCACCGATGCTCTTACCTTTGAGCGTCGAAAGCGCCATGGTGGTGATCGGAACAAACAGCAAACTCAGCCCGACTCCACGTACGATCGTAGGCCAAAACAGCGCATCATGGCTGGTGTTGGGCGTCATGACGATGTACATCCAATAGGTGAAACAGAAGAAGACGGCGAAGCCCGCTGCAACCAGATAGGGCTGTTTGACGCCTTTCTGGATCATGTTTCCGACCACCGGCATCAGGAAGGCGGTCATCAGCGAACCGGGTACGAGTAGCAAGCCCGATTCCGTGGCGGTCCACCCCAGGACCTGTTGGGTATAGATCGGGATGATGAGGGTAGAGCCGTAGAGTCCGAAGCCCAATATAAAACACATGAAGGTGCCGATGCGAAGATTGCTGTCTTTCAGCACCTTCAGGTTTACAACCGGATGTTCATACGTCAGTTCACGCCAGATGAAGGCAAGAAGACCGAAGAGGGAAACGAGTGAAAGGATGACGATAAGCGGTTCTTCAAACCAATCGTCCTGTTGGCCATGTTCGAGTACGAATTGCAGCGAACCGATGAAGGCTGCCAGGAAGATGATGCCCCACCAGTCTACCTGGTTGGATTTCAGTTTTTCGCCGTATTTCGGGCTCCGTACGAACGACAGCGTCAGGAAGGTTGCGATGATCCCAATGGGGATGTTGATATAGAAGATATACGGCCACGAAAAATGTTCGGTGATATAACCACCCAACGGCGGACCCAGCGTAGGTCCTACGATAACGCCCATGCCGTAAATGGCCTGTGCCATGCCGCGTTTGGCCGCCGGATAACTTTCGGTTATGATGGTCTGCGCGGTTACGAGCAGGGCACCGCCCCCGAGTCCTTGCACGAAACGAAAGGCTACCAATTCCCAGATGTTCGTTGCGTTGCCACACAGGAACGAGGCCACGGTAAAGATCACGATGGACACCGCAAAATAATTGCGTCGGCCGAACTGTTGGGATAACCAACTGGTGAGCGGAATCACGATGACGTTCGCAATGGCATAGGCCGTGATGACCCAGGCTACGTCGGTGAGTGTGGCGCCGAGGCTACCGCGCATGTCGGTGAGGGCCACGTTGACGATGGTGGTATCGACGATCTCAAGGAGGGCGCACATCACGGCAGTAACCGTGATGATGACCCGTCGGAAGCCATATTCTACGAGGTCATCGGGGTTAGGGGAGGAGCTCATTCAATGCACAATTAATGATGAACAATTAACAATTGGGAGTGGCGTGGTAGATAGAAGGGAGCCTAGCCCGGATAGCAGCGGAAAGCCTTTCGGAGGGAGCGCCTGGTTTTTGGGTTTCCGGACGGCGACCAGCGGAAGCCGGAACGGGACCCTGAAAAACCGGTGCTGCCGACGGAAGCTTGCAGCGGATAGCCGGATTAGCTTCTTATTTCAAATGCACGTCTACTTCTACGTTCATGCCCGGCCGCAGGCGACGGAGTTTGTCTGCGTCGTTTTTGGCCGGATCCAGGTTGATGCGCACGGGCAGGCGTTGCACCACCTTTACGAAGTTGCCGGTGGCGTTATCCGGAGGCAGTACCGAGAAACGGGCGCCGGTAGCGGGCGAAAACGAGGTGATAGTGCCTTTGAACTCAGTGTCGGGAAAGGCGTCGGCGGATACCGATACTTCCTGGCCGACGGTCATTTTATCGAGTTGGGTTTCCTTGAAGTTAGCCACGACCCAGGTGTCGTTTTCGTTGATGACGTAGAAAAGCGACTGGCCCGCTTGTAGAAACTGTCCGGGTTGGATCGCGATTTTCGATACCTGTCCGTCTACCTGTGCGGTCACCACGGTATAGCTCAGGTTCAGTTGGGCGGCGTCGAGGGTGGCCTGGGCACGTTCGATGTTGGCTTTTGCGACATCCGACTGCCGGGCGCTGACGTTGGTGCGGGCGCTGGCGACGGTTTTTTGGTAGGCAGAGGCCTTTTCCTGTTGCTGCAGGATGCGGACTTGCGATTCGGCCTCGAGTTTTGCGGCTTCGGCCTGTTCGTATTGCTGTTTGGTG
>DATGXZ010000423.1:0-3979 GCA_035298445.1 Flavobacterium sp. | reverse complement strand
GCAGGGAGACCCAAAACGAGTTGGGCGATGAAGATTCTCGCGGTTAGCTACGTGCACGCCCTTACGCAGGTGGCTATCGACTTTCCCCTTGCCAAAACCATCTAAATCCACGGAGGCCGCTACGGTGGCCTCTTTTTTTATATCATGGAACACAAACGATTTCCCCTGCCGCCGTTTACATTCGAAACCGCCCTACAGAAAGTCGAGGCCGCCGAAAAGGCCTGGAATACGAAAGACCCCGACCTCGTAAGCAAAGCCTATACGGAAAATACCGAATGGCGTAACCGCACCGAGTTTATCAACGGGCGGGAAGAAGTAAAGCGCTTCCTTACCCAAAAATGGGAAAAGGAACTCGACTATGTCCTGAAAAAAGAGCTATGGGGTTTCCGGGAAAACCGGATGGCGGTTCGATTTGAATACGAATGGCGCGACCACGCCGGACAATGGTACCGCAGCTACGGAAACGAGTTGTGGGAGTTCGACGAAAACGGCTACATGCAAAAACGCTATGCCAGTATCAACGACCTGCCGATACAGGAAAGCGAGCGACAACTAAAACACTACCTTTAAGCCATGGCAGAGAAGCGTGTTTTTACCCTGGTGGATCCCCACAACGGAAACCTGGCGTTCAAAGTGTCGTGGTTCGATGACAACCGGTATTTCGACCATATCCAGCGGAACAACTACTACACCCTGATTTGGCTGACAGAAGGCACTGGGCAGGTAAAGGCGGATTTTTCCGAATACCCTTTTGCTTCCGACTATCTCTTCGCCTTCGCGCCGTACCAACCTTTTATGGTGGCCGCTACCGGCCCTGTAAAAGGCATCAGCCTGCACTTCCACCCCGATTTCTTCTGCATCCACAAACACCACGCAGAGGTGGCCTGTAATGGCGTATTGTTCAATAACATCTACCAATCGCCTTTTGTGCAGGTAGACGAACCCGCTGCGGAAACCCTTAACATGCTTGCCGACCGCATGGCAGCAGAAATGGCGCAGCCCGCGTTGGCCCAACATGAGGTGCTGGTTTCCTATCTTAAGATCTTCCTGGTTACGGCGTCGAGACTAAAGGCGGCCCAGCCCCTGCAGGCGAATGAAAGGGCCGGGGCGCCAAAAGAGTCAGCCGTCGTGCAAAATCTGAAAGAAGCGATTGAAAAACACTTCAAAACCAAGCATGCTCCCCGCGACTACGCTGAGATGCTCAACCTGTCGGCTGGCGCACTCGCGCGCATCACCAAAACGCACTTTAATAAAACGCTCACCGATCTTATCGCCGAACGCATCGTCATCGAAGCCAAACGGGAACTCTACCTGACCAACAAAGCCATCAAACAGATTGCCTATGACCTGGGTTACCAAGACGAATACTACTTCAGCCGTTTCTTCAAGACCAATGCCGATGTCTCGCCCCAGATCTACCGGGAAACCGTGGGCGCCGGACGGGCTGAGAAAAAAGAGACGGGGCGGGCGTGAGCAACTTAGTCCCTGAGCACCTTAGTCCCTGAGCGCCTGAGCACCTGAGTCCCTGAGCGTGCTGCGACCAACAACCAACTACTAACTACAGACTACTTCTACTCAAAAAACCGCTCCCGCACGATTTTCCCATTCTCCCAATCCTGGATCGCGACTTCGACTACCTTAAACGGATTCCCGTCTACATCAAAATCAAACGACCATACTACGAAACTCCGGTTGTCTTTCACCACCCGGCCCACGCACGAAAAATCGCGTACGTTCGAGATCTTGGACGTAAACGCCCGGCCATTGGCAACATTTTCATGCCAGACTTTTACCGGAACTCCGTCGAGGTCGGTTTTCTCGATGTGCGGGTCATAGAATTTTTCGAAGGCCTGTTCCCAGTTGCCTTCAAGCGCCAGGGCGATTAATTCGTCGACCGAAGCCGTAATGTCTGCTGTACTCATAGTGCTATTGAATTTAAAGGATTATACAAATCGGGCACCGCCGTCAATATGAACGACTTCGCCATTCACCGAGGGGTTCGACATCAGGAACACCACCGCCGACGCCACTTCTTCCGCCGTGGCGATTTTTCCTGTCGGGATTTTGGAAGCGACTTCTGTTAAAACCGCCGTCTTGTTGTCGCCCAATACCGCATCCCAGAGTGGCGTATCGGTATAGCCGGGCGAAACGGCATTGAAACGGAGGTGCGGAAATTCGGGCACCAACACCTTCGCCAATTGTTCCGCCGACGCCGTACCCAAACCCGATACCCATGCCCCTGCAATAGGACGATCGGTCGAGATACCGCCGGTAAACACAAACGAACCACCGGGGTTCATCTTCGCGAGGGCCGCGCGCACCACCCGCAGACTTCCGGTAAAGCGGGTATGAAAACGCAGAAGATGGTCGTCGAGGGCGCCTTCGGTAAGGGCGCCCAATCCGGTTGTGCCCGCTGCCACGTACACATGATCGATCGCCTCGAGTTGTTGGAAGAACGCGTTTACGTCCGCCTCGCTATCGACATCCAATGCCCACCCCTTGACGCCGGGTCCTATTTCCTGCGCCACCCGCTCGGCCTTCTGGGCGTCACGACTGGTGAGGATGACCTCGTTTCCTGATTCGAACGCCAGCGCAGCCACGCTTTTACCAATGCCGGAGCTACCTCCGATCACCACAATTTTCTGTTGGGTTAGTTTCATTTTACACTAAATTTTGTCATTATGTGGGAACAAAATTGCGGATTCCTATCTTTGCATACAAAAGATAGGGTACCTACAATAAAGTGCGTGTAAAATGAGAAAGAAGACCTCCTCCAACTTCCTGAATGAACAATCGATCACGATCAATTGTCCGATTATGGCCACCCTGAAAATGGTAGGCGGTCGTTGGAAGCTGCACCTCCTCTGGAGCATGAAAGACAAGCCCATGCGTTATAAGGAACTGCACCGCGCCGTTCCGGATATCTCAGAAAAGATGCTGACGCAGCAGCTGGGTGCCCTGGTCAGGGAGGGATGGGTTATTAAAAAGGATTACAAGGAGATTCCGCCCCGCACCGAGTATACGCTCTCCGAACTCGGGACCTCTTTCGTGCCCGTTCTGCAACAATTATACGAATGGGGCCTATCCCACGACATTGTGGCGCTGGCGAATGCCGCCTATACGGAGGAAGTTACAGACTGATCGCCCGAGTATCCGTTTACGCTTCTACATCCTATGACCGCTTCCCGTATAACGCGATACACCGTGCTGTGAAGGGAGAGCCGCCTTTATCCTGAAAGACCTTGTGGGGTTGGGTGTATCGTTGCAGGTATTAGTGTCGGCATATAGAGAGTTATTTTATGGGGTGGATTGACGTGCAGTATCTCGTTCAAAACCCAGCTCCGGCAAAACAATCAACGTATCCTCGTCCATCCCTTCTTTTCGCCAATGTAAAATGGCATTAATCGACGCTGTTTTGAGTGTGTAGCCCCGTTCCTGTTGCTTTCGGATCTTCTCCTGGCAATGGGCGGAAAAGCTTAAAACCGGGACGCCATTCAGCGTTACGCAGTTTTTCCCCCTGACGACGAGTTTGTCGCCAGTTCGCAACTGTTCGATTGTAGACTGCTTATCAAGAAAAAAATCCAGCCATAAGTCTTTGTGTGTCGTCATCATACCCATCTCAAAGGGTTCCTCATACACGCTGGCGTCATGTATGTAGTCACAGTCGGTCGAGCCTATACTTTGCAGGATATCAGAATTCAAATGCACAGTAAGGGTCTTTTTTGCACGGGTGATTGCCACGTATAACTGTCGGTTGCTTTCGCCTGTTTCGCCAGGGAAATCGACGATTGCCACAAACACATTGTCGAACTCCTTGCCCTTTGATTTGTGTATCGTGGAAACAAAAATGGTTTTCTTGTCCGGCGCGCTAAAATCTTCCAGTTTTGATTCACGGACGAAGGTATCGAAATCCGATTTATACTTCCTTTTACTGTAGATAACTTCAAAATCATGGATCATCGCCTCACAAATCGTAAAA
>DATGXZ010000422.1:0-3617 GCA_035298445.1 Flavobacterium sp. | reverse complement strand
AACACGGCAAAATTTGAAATAACCGACGCTGAGTCGTTCATTTTCGGATTGAAAGGCATGCCGGAGATTAAGCTACGCCTGAAGGGAAGTACGCCGTTTTCAGAAGTGCGTTTGGGAGCGGCATCTGACAAACTGCCGTTTGCCCTTACGGCGAAGATCGAATCGATAAGCGACAACCAGGCAGCCGCACAACTGTTCTTCGAAGGCGAGTTCAATGCGATGATGGCGATGATGGTCAAAGGTCCGATCAGCAAGTTTATCGAAACGCTGGCGAACAATATGATAAAACTCTAATACAAGAGCTTTAATTCCTTTATGGCGAACGACTTGAGCGTTTCATCCTCAAGTTGCACTACAAGCCTGCCAGATTCGTCAACGTGGCGGATAATCCCCATAAAACGATGGCCATTTTCGCACTCAAATGCCGATGGCCGGTCTTTTCGGAAGAGGCGTTGGTGATACGAATCCCACACGCCACTGTCATTCGCTGACAATTTTGCGACCTGCGTTTTCAGTTCCGCTACTAATTCGTGCAACACTACGTCGCGATCGAAGGTGGTGCACGCAGCCAGACACATGGAAGATGCGTGCGGTAAACCGTCAAACTCCTTTTGGTTGACGTTTACGCCAATGCCTATAACCGACGTAATTCCCTGCGTCCCAAAGGCGTTTTCGATAAGAATACCCGACAGTTTCCTATTGCCTGACAGAATGTCGTTAGGCCATTTGATCGTGATGTCAGGTACATTAAGGCGCTCCAGCACGACGGCAACGGCCAGGGCGATGGCGGCATTGAGCCGGAAAAGAGCGCCTGCTTCTGTTACTGCATTTCGCACCAACACACTGAACATCAGGTTTTGCCCCCTACCCGATTCCCACTTCGCGCCCATTTGTCCGCGCCCTGCCGATTGGTATTCCGTCGTCACCACGGTGTAATCCGGAAGCGATTCGCGGCCTGACAACTCCCTCAAATAGTCGTTCGTTGAGGGTGTGGCATCGAGTTTGATAAGGAACATGAGCGCTTTGTAATCTTACGTTAAGGTTCAAAAGTAACGACAAAAAATGGTAAATTTGCTACACATTATTCAGATTAAATGGCGAAAAAGAGCGTAAACAATGATATCCTGCTGGCACATATCATTAAAGGGATCGAAGAAGTAAAAGGAAACGACATTGATATACTTGACCTGAGGGAAATCGACAACTCTGCCTGCGACTACTTCATCATTTGCAACGGCAACTCGAACACGCAGGTAAACGCAATCGTAAACTCCGTACAGAAAATGGTTTCAAAGGAACTGAAAGACAAGCCCTGGCATGTCGAAGGCTCCGAAAACGGCGAATGGGTGCTGATGGACTATGTGCATATCGTCGTACATGTCTTCCAGAAACACATCCGCGAATACTACAACATAGAAAGCCTTTGGGGCGATGCGAAGATCACTTCCATACAGACCAACTACTAACTTACACGCATCATGGCCAAAGAAAGCCCAAACAAAATAAAGTTCAATCCGCTATGGATGTATGCAGCCGTGTTTGGCCTGCTCATCTTTATATCGTTCAGCAATTCGCTGTTCGAGGATTCGTCCAAGATTACGATCTCAGTCTTCCACAAGTATCTAAACGAAGGGAAAATTGAGCGTGTCGTGGTCTACAATAAGACCGAAGCCGAGATTTTCCTCACGAAGGAAGCCAAGAAAGACCCGAAATTCAAGGAAGCATCGGATAACATCCTCGTCGGTCGCAATACACAGCCCAATTTCCGTTTAGAAGATGTAGGCGACAACGAAGCCTTCCAGAAAGAACTGGAAAAAGCGGTACAGCAAGGTAAACTGAAGGACTACAACTACCTCCCGAAGAGCAATCTGATGGAGTATGCCGTGACCTTCCTCCCTATCATCATCATTGTGGCACTCTGGATCGTCATCATGCGACGCATGTCGGGTGCAGCAGGCGGACCTGGAGGCGGCCAGATTTTCAATATCGGAAAATCACGCGCACGCCTGTTCGATGAGAAAACCGACATCAAAACGACCTTTAAAGACGTAGCTGGACTCGAAGGTGCAAAAGAAGAAATACAGGAAATCGTCGACTTCCTGAAAAACCCACAACGGTATACGGCGTTGGGTGGTAAGATTCCGAAAGGGGCATTGCTGGTAGGACCTCCGGGTACCGGTAAAACGTTACTGGCCAAAGCCGTGGCAGGCGAAGCGGGCGTTCC
The DNA here is from genome assembly GCA_035298445.1 of Flavobacterium sp. Taxonomy (GTDB): domain Bacteria; phylum Bacteroidota; class Bacteroidia; order Flavobacteriales; family Flavobacteriaceae; genus Flavobacterium. The sequence goes on along the minus strand of DATGXZ010000422.1, from coordinate 1,393 downwards.
GTTCTTCTCCCTCTCCGGTTCCGACTTCCTCGAAATGTTTGTGGGTGTAGGTGCCTCACGGGTACGTGACCTCTTCAAGCAGGCGAAAGAAAAAGCGCCGGCCATCATCTTCATCGACGAAATCGATGCGGTAGGACGGGCCCGCGGACGCAACAACTTCTCCGGTGGTAACGATGAACGTGAAAACACGCTCAACCAACTCCTGACCGAAATGGATGGTTTTGGGACGAATTCTACCGTAATCGTACTTGCGGCGACCAACCGTGCCGACGTTCTCGACAAAGCCTTGATGCGTGCCGGACGTTTCGACCGCCAGATCTACGTCGACCTCCCGGATGTTCGCGAGCGGAAGGAGATTTTCGAAGTACACTTGCAGCCCTTGAAAAAAGGTAACGACCTCGATACCGATTTCCTTGCCAAACAAACACCGGGCTTCTCAGGTGCCGATATTGCCAATGTGTGTAACGAAGCCGCCCTGATTGCAGCCCGTAAAAACAAAACGGCCGTCGAGAAACAGGACTTCCTCGATGCGGTTGACCGGATTGTGGGAGGATTGGAGAAAAAGAACAAAATTATCACCGCCGACGAGAAACGTGCAATTGCCGTACACGAAGCGGGCCACGCTACGGTCAGTTGGATGCTCGAACATGCGGCTCCACTGGTGAAAGTTACCATTGTACCGCGCGGTCAAAGCCTGGGTGCGGCCTGGTACCTCCCCGAGGAACGCCAGATCGTACGCCCTGACCAGATGCTCGACGAAATGTGCGCGACTATGGGCGGACGTGCAGCGGAAAGAGTCGTCTTTGACCGGATTTCAACCGGCGCCCTGAGCGACCTCGAAAAAGTAACGCGCCAGGCTCGTGCCATGGTTACCATCTACGGACTAAACGACAAAATCGGTAACGTAACGTACTACGATTCAAGTGGGCAGAACGAATACAATTTCTCGAAACCATACAGCGAAGACACGGCCCAGGTGATTGACAAGGAAATTTCCGAGCTCATCGAGAGTCAATACCGTCGCGCTATCGATATCCTCGAGGAAAACAAAGATAAGTTGCTACAACTCGCTGATATCCTCATCGATAGGGAAGTCATCTTTAAAGATGACCTTGAAACCATCTTCGGAAAGCGCACGTTCGACGAGAACCTACAGGAAGAAAAGTCACTTTAACGCATCCTGACACGTCAAAAATCTTAACGGGGAAATTTTTTCCTGTTAAGATTTTTTTATCTTTGGAACTTACAGGCAGTACCCCGCACTATGAGTCTTTTCAAAAAATTTTTCGGCGCCGGCAATGAAGCGGGTGATGAGCAACACGAAAACGAGTTGCAGTCCGGAAACTTCTCGCACCTTCCCGTTGATGAAATGTTCACGCATCATTTCCGGAAG
>DATGXZ010000421.1:0-2835 GCA_035298445.1 Flavobacterium sp. | reverse complement strand
GCAGCGTATGAATTACCTGGCGCCCCGCGATACCGACTCGTTGCTTTCCGAGGCCGAGAAAGAAGCCCTTTATGGCAAGTTGCTTGAACAGCTCAATAAAGATTTTTCCCTGGCCAACGAACCCGTCGACTTTCCGAAAAGCACGACCCCTGCCGAACTGAAGGTACAGTTGCACGAACTCATCTACAGGATGCTGCATCACAAATTTGCCGAGTACCTCAACCTGTTGTATATCATCGATGTGCCGGAAAAAGAAATCAAGGCGCTTGATGGATCCGATTTGATGCAACTGGCAGAAGACGTTGCCTTCCTCATCCTCAAACGGGAATGGCAGAAAGTATGGTTTCGCAACCGTTGGTAAATGATCAGAAATACACCCTGACAAACGGCATGAGGGCGTCGTTGTAGACAAACCGGTCTTTGTCAAAGAGGAGGTTGTACCGCACGCCGATTGTCACGTTGCCGTTGTTGTAGCCCAGGCCAAGGTACAAAGCCGTATTCCAAAAATGCTCGTTGGGCCTTCCGGGGTAAAATTCGTCATCGAAGGTGTTGTTTACGCGCATCTGTTCGAGTTCGACCGACAGTTGTATTTCCTCAATCGGACTCACGATGCCGATGAGGCTGGCGCCGTACATCCACGACTTGTATTCATCCACGCGAACATGGCTAACCTGAAGTCCGGTGCCCACCGCGAAATACTCATTGAAACTATACAGCGCAGACGGTGCAACGAGAAGGTCGGTATAGCCTGAACCTACGCTTACCCCCACGGCACCCCCGAAACGCACACGGTCCCAAAAGGCGGAATCTCCCTGCGCCCGCGCCGTTACAGACAGTAGTAAAATGATCCCATATGCGCAGGATCGAAGCGCCGGTAAAAAACGTAATGAAGCCATTGGAATTAACGAAAGATTGGCGGTATAAATGTAGAAAATTTGCATCGGTTTGGGCGATTTGTTGTACTTTTGCCCTGCTATTTTAACAAACAGAGTCTCAGACTACTATTATGGACAGGTTTTCCTTCTTGAACGCCGCACACACCGAGTTTTTCGCCGATTTATACGAACAATACCTCCAGAATCCAGACAGCATCGAACCGAGCTGGCGGGCTTTTTTCCAGGGATTCGATTTTGGCGCGTCTGCCTATGGCGGCGTGAGTCCGGTAGCGCAAATGGCGGCGGCCGCGTCAACGCAGGACTTCAGTGCCGTTTCGGATAAGCTGCAGAAAGAGTTCAACGTTTTGAAACTCATCGACGGCTATCGCACCCGTGGCCACTTGTTCACGAAGACGAATCCGGTGCGTGAGCGTCGTGTGTTTACGCCCTCGCTTGACCTTGAAAATTATGGTCTTTCGAAAGCCGACCTGAATACCGTATTTGACGCTGCCAAGGTCATGTATCTGGAACCGTCGACCCTTGAGGAAATCCTGAAGCACCTTGACCGTATTTACTGCCAGTCGATCGGGGTAGAGTATATGTACATCCGGAAACCCGAGGTCATCCAGTGGATCCAGCAACGGATCGGCGTCAACGACAACCGTCCGAAGTTTTCGGTCGACGAAAAGAAACACATCCTTTCCAAACTCAACGAGGCGGTTTCCTTTGAGAACTTCCTCCATACCAAATACGTCGGACAAAAGCGTTTCTCGCTCGAAGGAGGCGAATCGCTGATTCCGGGTGTCGATGCGATTATCGAAGCGGCGGCTGACAAAGGCGTAGAGCAGTTCGTAATGGGTATGGCCCACCGCGGACGTCTCAACGTACTGGCCAACATCTTCGGCAAACCGACACAGGACATCTTCTCGGAATTCGACGGCAAAGATTACGACGACGACGCTCTTTTCGACGGCGACGTGAAATACCACCTTGGGCTCACGGCCGATCGCCAGACGAAAAGCGGCAAGAGCATCCAGATCAACCTGGCACCAAATCCTTCGCACCTCGAAACCGTGGGTGCTGTTATCGAAGGAATCACCCGGGCGAAACAGGATCGTTATTTCCCGAATGACGCGAAAAAAGTACTGCCGATTGCCGTGCACGGTGATGCTGCCGTAGCCGGACAGGGTATCGTATATGAAATCGTGCAGATGGCGCAACTTGACGGCTATAAGACCGGTGGTACCATCCATATCGTCATTAACAACCAGGTCGGGTTTACGACCAACTACCTAGACGCGCGTTCCTCAACCTATTGTACGGATGTGGCGAAGGTGACGCTTTCGCCGGTGTTGCACGTCAATGCCGATGATACGGAAGCGGTCGTACACGCCATGCTTTTCGCGTTGGAGTACCGCATGGAATTCGGAAGTGACGTCTTCATCGACCTGTTGGGCTACCGTAAATACGGCCACAACGAGGGCGACGAACCGCGTTTTACCCAACCCAAGTTATACAAAGCCATTGCCAAACATAAGAACCCACGTGACCTGTATGCCGATCAACTGCTCGCAGCCGGCATCATTGACGGTGCCTATGTGAAAGGCCTGGAAGAACAATACAAAGCGATGCTTGAGGAAAACCTTGAGGCCTCGCGCAAAAAAGACCTTACCATCATCACACCGTTCATGCGGAACGAATGGCAGGGCTTCCATCAGGCTGGACAGGAGGAGATGCTCGAGCATGTCGACACCTCGTTCCCGAAGGAAAAATTGGCCGATATTGCCAAAGTCATTACGGAATTGCCTTCTGACAAGAAGTTCATCAGCAAAATTTCAAAACTGATCGCCGACCGTCACACCATGTTCTTTGAAACGGACAAACTCGACTGGGCGATGGGTGAATTGCTCGCCTACGGCACCTTGCTGTCGGAATATGGGGTCGTGGCCTTTGACTATGG
>DATGXZ010000420.1:0-1644 GCA_035298445.1 Flavobacterium sp. | reverse complement strand
CTGATGTTCGATATAGAACTTTCATAATGGAACAGGTGTTCCTTCCGCTTCGCTTTCGCAATACGGTATTCGATAAAAACGAAAATCAAAAAAGCGGGGACAGCAAACGCGATCAACTTCAGGTTTTCCATGGCTTCGGGTTTTACTTGTGTCTAATATAAGAAAAAGTGAGAAGAGAGAAGAGAGAGGTGAGGGGTGAGGGGAACGAAAGGTGAGGGCAGCAACCTAACGATGTACGGTGATCCCCGGATTAAGCCGACACAATTCGCTCACAAACGCATCCCGTCGTTCGGGCGAGATATAAATATCGTCGAACTTTCCGTAGTGGATCATGAGTCCGTGGTGGCTGCATCCTATTTTCCAAAGCGACATCTTGAACAACTGGTCATCATACACTATTCTGGCGATCGAAGCTATTTCGATTGTTTTTCGAAGCGGACCAGTGCTGGCGGTGAGGGTGCCCTCCGCAATTACAAAACGGGTGGTAAAGAGGATCCAGGTCAGCAACGCCGCGATCAATCCGAAAAGCACAAAAACCGGCAGCGGCACGGCTTCTCCCGGCAGGCAGGCCAACGCAATAATCGCAGCTAGCAGCAGCAATCCCACTATTCCAAACAGGAAAACATAAGGACGACTGTAGGCAGTACGGAATACCATCAGATAGCCAGCGCTTTTCGGGTTTTCTTCAACAAGGCATCACGGCTGACCAATACTGAAATCGACTTCAGACGAATGTAGGATACACTGATGTAAAAGAAGCCCTGGTAACCCGCCTGTAAACCCCATGAGTTCTTTACTTTATAATACAGGTTACCCTTTTGGTCTTTTGCTTTTCCCACAATCAGCATCAGGTGGTCATCCGTAGTGCTGTAGTTCTCAAAGGCGGTCTGGCGCATGTCAGGCGTAATCGTTTGCTCAGGCCGGATCTCACTAGCACTGGCCGCATAGTCGCCTTCTGAAGCCGGCACCACCGCCACGCCCTGTTGCGAAAAGAAGTACGGCTCACTCACGTCGGCGTCGAGCGCGACCGAATAACCGTTAGCCAGGGCATTGTCGATATTGTCGATATACTCGTCAAGCGGAAGGTTATAGAAACTGCCGTTTGAGAAGTTATCCGGTACGTCCAGGATGAATTTCTGGTAAGGCGCCTCATGTGTGAACGATGTAATCGTCACATAATCGTCGAGGTTGAGTTTGAGAGAGGAAAGGAAGGTCTTCGGCGTATAGGTAGTTCCCTCATACGTAAACGAAGTGACCGGTTTCCCGATGCCTGCATCCAATAATGTGGCCACGTCGGTGCGCCATTGTGGTGACAACGTCTTGGAGGTGGCGTATTGTTTCAGGACGCTTTCCAGTTTCCCCACCAACTGCGAGTGGTCGTAGCGGTTCGCACCGTCCGGCATCCCCGAAAAGACGTTTTGCGGTACCACACCGTATTTTCGTGCGCTGTTGATGACATCGTGGGCGAGTCCCCCTTCACCGAACTGGGCATGTCCCTGTCGCATCAAATAGGTGAAGGCTTTGTCTTCATACGTTTCCCGCACATTGTACATCTCGCTCAGGTCGACGGTTTTCCCGGTTTTCCGGATGATTTCCGCTTCCAGAAAGGAGGTAGTGGAGAAGCTCCAACACGTGCCCGTATTC
>DATGXZ010000419.1:0-3478 GCA_035298445.1 Flavobacterium sp. | reverse complement strand
GTCGAGCAATGTCTGTAAGTCTTTTTCCAGTTCTGCCACTGATTGCCCTTCGGCCACCGTTCTGACGATGACCCCGAATCCTTTAGGGCGTACGGATTGTACCAGTTTCTTTAACCGGTCTTTTTCTTTCCTGGATTCAATTTTTTGGGAGATGGACACCCGGTCTGAAAACGGCACCAGCACAACGAACCGTCCGGCTAACGAGAGCTCGGAACTGATACGCGGGCCTTTGGTGGAAATCGGCTCCTTCACGACTTGCACGAGCAACGATTGGTTGGCGGCAATGATGTCGAGGATCGCCCCGTTTTTGTCGATTTCTTTTTCAAACTGGAAGTTCTTCAGGAACGGATCCCGAAGTTTTCCGGTGGTGGCCAGTTTGAGGAATTTAAGGGAAGTGAGGAGGTTAGGCCCCAGGTCATGGTAATGCAGGAACGCATCTTTGTCGAAACCCATGTTGACGAAGGCGGCGTTCAGGCCGGCAACCGGCTTGCGGATCTTCGCAATGAAGATGTCGCCTACCTGGTAGTTGCTTTTTTCTTCTTCCCTGTGTAATTCAATGAGTCTTCCATCTTTCAGTAAGGCAAAATCTACGGCGTCAGAACTTGATCGGATGATTAATTCCTTATTCACTCTGTAGTTTTTTATCGACTGGCGATTGCGACGAAACGGATCATGGGCCACTCCCTCAGGAGCACCTTCCCGCCCAGTCGTTCACCAGCAAATGGATTGAACAATGTTTAACAGGCGTAATACCCAGTGTTTCCGATGGCTCCGAACGTTTCTTGGACGTTGGAAACCTGATGAACGCGTGGTCACACGCTTCCGGAAACTATTTCAATGAACGTTGATGCTCAAAAAAAGAAAAAGTAGTCGGAACTACTTTTTCTTCTTGTGGCGGTTAGCTCTCGCACGTTTCTTACGTTTGTGCGTCGCTACCTTATGTCTCTTTCTCTTTTTACCGCTTGGCATAGGAAGGTGTTTTTTTGATTAATGGTTCGGTTTATTTCGGCTCGTTGTTGGTTTTAACACCCTCTACGAATACTTTGGCTGGTTTGAAGGCAGGTATGTTGTGGGCTGGAATCTTGATTGTCGTGTTTTTTGAAATGTTACGACCTGTTTTCTCAGCTCTAGTCTTGATGATGAAGCTTCCGAATCCCCGAAGGTATACGTTATCTCCTGTCTCAAGCGAAGATTTCACCTCGTCCATGAAGGATTCAACGGTTGCCTGGACATCTCCCTTTTCAAGGCCAAGCTTCTCAGAAATTTTCGCTACGATATCTGCTTTCGTCATTTTCTTTCTAGTTTTATTATTGTATTAAATTTTGCGAGTGCAAATATAGGAATATAAAAACGAAATATTCAACCTAATCAATTAAATTTTAATTACATAAACTTTACTTTTACCAAGCCCCAGACCCCTTTCATGGATTTTGCCAACACGCTCAAAGACTGGTATTTAACAAATCAACGCGACTTGCCGTGGCGGCATACCCGCGACCCTTATGCCATCTGGCTTTCAGAGATCATCCTGCAACAGACACGCGTGGCGCAGGGCCTTCCCTATTACGACGCCTTCCTCACAGCATTTCCCACCGTTCGCGACCTCGCCGCGGCCGAAGAGCAGCAGGTATTGCGGCTTTGGCAGGGGCTGGGCTACTATTCCCGTGCGCGAAACCTGCACGAAACGGCCCGCAAAATTGCATTCGAACTGGGCGGCCGCTTTCCTGATGACTACAAGGGACTAACACAACTCAAAGGCGTGGGCGACTACACCGCGGCCGCTATTGCCTCCTTTGCCTATAACGAGGCCGTTCCGGTGGTGGACGGGAACGTATTCCGGGTATTGGCGCGGTATTTCGGCATCGAAGACGACATCGCCAAGGCCTCGTCGCGTGCCATTTTCCGCGATGTGGCACAACGGCAATTATTGCACGACGATCCGGGTTTGTTCAACCAGTCGATTATGGAGTTCGGTGCCCTACAGTGCATCCCCGGAAAACCCGACTGCGAGAGGTGTCCGCTCCAGGCGGGATGCGTGGCATTCGCAACCAGCAAAGTCGCTCTTCTTCCTATTAAAAACAAAAAAACGCGTATTACCGAACGGCACTTCCAGTATCTGGTGGCTGTCGATCCAAACGGAAAAACGTGGGTGCGTCCCCGAACGGGACCGGGTATCTGGCGGAATCTCTATGAATTCCCCTTGCATGAGACCCCCGCAGCCGTTGATGCTGCTGCGATACTCGATGTGGCACGGCTCGAGTCGTTCTTCGGACCGGCCGTCGACGCGGTGCACCAAGTCAACCCTACCCCGATCATACACAAGCTGTCCCATCAGCACCTATCCATCACCTTCTGGCACATTACCGTGCCCCATGAACTTCCTAATGGGATAACCGTCAACGAACTGGCGGCACTTCCGTTTCCTATTGTGTTGCACAACTTTATAGAGCGGCATTTTTCCCCGAATCCTTAAAAAACAGTATATTTGAGGATTCAAGCCAAAATCCCATGAACAACGGAACGCTCAATAAAGTCATGCTCATCGGCCACCTCGGCGATGACGTAAAGATGCACTACTTCGAGGGAGGCAACTGCATCGGGCGCTTCCCACTGGCTACCAACGAGGTATATATCAACAAATCGACCAACGAAAAGATTACGTCGACCGAATGGCACAATTTGGTGGTGCGCAACAAGGCGGCTGAGATCTGCGAAAAATACCTGACCAAAGGCGACAAGATCTATGTGGAAGGCCGCATCAAATCGCGTCAATGGCAGGCCGAGGATGGAACGGTAAAGTACACGACGGAAATACAGGTTACCGAATTTACCTTCCTTACCACGAAAAAAGAAACGGAGGCAGGCCGTACGGCAACGCCTTCCTATCACGATAGCAAAGGTGCCGAGAGCCCTGCCCTTCCAGAGAACGACATGCCGTTCTGATGTGTAACGAAAACCGTTGATTTGCTCACCGAGCCTCCCCCCTCCGACCCCACAGCGGCCCTTGCGACAGGGTTGCCGGCGCTGGTAGCGCTTCTCTTTCTTACGGCCATGGTTTCGGGTGCCGAAGTAGCCTTTTTTTCGCTATCACCTTCCGACTTATCGGATATCGCCAACCGCCATCCTGCGAAGGCAAAACGCATCCGCCGGCTGGTCGAACGACCCCGTAAACTGATTGCCACGTTGGTCATGGCCAACACCTTCCTCAACATCAGCATCGCCGTTTTGTTTTCGCTGATCGGCCGCGACTGGTTCAGTTTCATTCCCTCGCCGTCGCTGAAGTTCATTGTCGATGTGACCTTCGTCGCCTTTCTCATCCTCTTTTTTGGCGATATCCTGCCTAAAATCTACGCCAACCGCCATCACACACAATTCGCGCTGGCACTGGCACGACCACTTTCGCTACTCGACACCCTGCTCACCCCTTTTAGCGTGCCGATGCGTGCCATGACGCGTTTCCTGCAGCGGCAATTTGGTC
>DATGXZ010000418.1:0-6754 GCA_035298445.1 Flavobacterium sp. | reverse complement strand
GTACCCGCTCGCGGACGACACCATCGAAATCGAGATCAACCCGTCGGATATTTCATGGGAAACCATGCGTTCATCGGGCGCAGGTGGGCAGAACATCAACAAGGTGGAAACCGCGGTACGCCTCCGCCACCACCCTACCGGTATCATCATCGAAAACTCCGAAACGCGTTCGCAACTTGACAACAAAACCAAGGCGATGCAGCTCCTGAAATCACAGCTCTATGAAATTGAGTTGAAGAAGAAGCAGGCGTTGCGCGATGAAATCGAGGCCAATAAGAAGAAAATCGAATGGGGCTCGCAGATACGCAACTACGTTTTGCACCCGTACAAACTCGTGAAAGACGTGCGTACGAGTTATGAAACCAGCGACACCGAAGGCGTGCTCAACGGGGAGATAGACGAATTCCTGAAGGCGTATCTCATGATGATGGGCCAAAAAGAAGAGGCGTAAACGCCCCTTGTCTTTTACCTAACAACTCCGGCCGTCAAGCCGGAGTTTTTTTTAAGGTGCCAGGCTTCCCTGTACCGAATCATCGGACGTTTTGCCGGTCAGTGCCCCAAATGCGATTTTCGCGAAGGCCACGAGGCTGCCGTTTTGGGTGTCCCAGTAATAGCCTTCGGTTGGCACGAATTCCAGCACGGTTATACGCGGATCATCCTTGCCGCCGGTAAACCAGTTCTTCATAGTGGCGTCCCACAGGGCTTCGATACGGCTGCGGTCGGTTGAGATACGGGTGTATCCGTAAAGGGTCATAAAAGGTGTGTAGTCTCCTCCCTGGAAGAGCAATTGCGTTGCCGGATCGGCTTCCAGTTCCGCATTCTTGTGGCTGTCAGAAGCACTTAGAAACCAAATGTGTCCGTTTTCGTCAATCTCTTCCTGCCCCATCGGCCGAACGGAAAAGGATTGTCCGGAACGGATGTTGGTACAGAAGAAACAAACGCCCGCTTTCTCGGCGAGTTCGCGGATCTTCTCGCGGGCTTCTTTTCCGGCGAGGTCATCAAATTTGGCGTCGGTAGTATGGGCATCGATACTGTTCATAGGATACGTATTTTTCTGCAAATTACCCGAATAGCCGCCACCGTCCTTTACAACTTCCCACGACGATCTTACATCTGTCGTGCCCGTCGGATGGAAGTATCGCAGTGGATTATATAACAACATCCGATGGCGCCGGGCGTACTTTCATACCAAAAGAACGCCATGAATGCCACCTCTTTCAACTTTGCGCGTGACCAACTCTTCAACGACCTGGAACTGAAATGCCTGCAGGGACCAGGCGAACTCTATATCTTCCAGGATCGCGAGGAAGGTGCGCTGCATTTCCTTTCAGATGAAGACGACTTCCGGGAACGCGTGCGGAAACTCGAAACGAACGGCGTCCATTTCAGCCGGGCGTTCTCTATCGATCCGGAAGTGTTAGAGGCCTATGGTTTTCGTGCGGGGGTATTGATGGTCTTCGACATTGACCTTGATGTGTGGCAACCGGATGACCTTTATACGAGTACCTATGTAGCGATGTCGTTTGAATACGAACGCCTGTGTGACCAGTTCCTGGTGGCCAAGGTTATGTTGTGACCTTACGGGCGACGAGGGCGCAATCGCTAGTGGTCGTGCCATCGCCTGCGGGATAATAATCGAGTGTTTGGAAGATAACGTGGAAACCACTTTCCTGCACCCAATCCAACAGGTCCGACAATCGATGGTAGTGCATGTATAAGACATCTCCCTGCGAATTCGTGCGCTCGCCCGACTGCTGGGTGGCGTTTGCTACCATACCACTGACATACAGCATCCCTCCTGTAGGAAGCAAGGCCGCCGCGTCACCGAGGAAGGTTCGGGTATCGGCTTCGTTTAGGTAAGGAATGACGAAACCGGAGAGAATGCCTTCGACCGGGCGTTCCCACGAAGCAAGCTGCCGCACATCGAATACGCTCGCTTCGACCGACGGATTCTCTTTTTGGGCCAGTGCCACCATTTCCTGTGAAAAATCGGTAGCGTAAATAGTCAAATGGGGATGCCGTTGAAGCAGGAAGTCGGTGACATTTCCAGGCCCGCAGCCGAGTTCCAGTACACGTGCGCCCACCGGCAATGACACGGCGAAACGCGACAACGAACCCGCATAACGCGATACGTCCCAGAAACGCTCGCGGTAGAGTTGGGCGTGTTTGGAAAATATTCGCTTCGCTTTCAAATAGTTGTCGTCTTCCATAGCGCTAAAATACGGCTTCTTCATCTTTAGCTCTCGTTTTTCGTTATTTTTACATGCCAAATCCAATACAATGAAAACGTTCTTTTTTCGTATACTGCTCGTGTTGTGCGGTCTTTCCGTGCAGGCACAGGATGTAAAAGTGATGACGTATAACCTCCGTCTTGACATCGCGTCGGACGGTGAAAACCGTTGGGACCTGCGAAAGGAGTTCCTGGCGCGGCAGGTGAAGTTTTACCATCCTGACTTTATGGGAACGCAGGAAGGCAAGATCCGGCAATTGATGTACCTCGACAGCACGCTGGTGGAATACAACTACATCGGACGCGGGCGCGACAATACCCCTACACAAGGCGAATTCAGCGCGATTTTCTATGATGCTTCGAAATACCGCGTGCTGCGCGAATCGACGTTCTGGTTGTCGGATACACCGGAAGTCGCGTCAAAGGGTTGGGATGCCGCTTTGGAGCGGATTTGTACGTACGGACTCTTCGAAAACCTGAAGACGAAGAAGAAAGTTTATGTGTTCAACACCCACCTCGACCATATTGGGGAAGTAGCCCGCGATAACAGCGTGAAGCTGATCTGGAAAACCATCCGCGAGGTGAATGTCGAGAATTATCCGGTAATCCTGACGGGTGATTTCAATTCCGAAACCAAGTCGAAGGCCTATCGCTATATTTCTTCCAAAATGAACGATTCGAAAGCGGTATCGGAAACCCTTCCTTTCGGACCTGACGGCACGTTCAACAACTTCGAATTCAACAAACCCGTTACGCTGCTGATTGACTATATTTTCACCAGCATGGAGGATATTGCAGTCAAGAAGTATGCGGTATTGAGTGACTCGAAGAACTGCCACTACCCTTCTGACCACCTACCTGTTTACGTCGAACTGTTCCTGCGGAAATGACACGCTTTGTTGCCCTGCTGCGTGCGGTGAATGTCGGTGGGACGGTCCTCAAGATGGACGCCCTTCGCGCGGCGATGCAAACCCTCCCTGTTTCTGACGTAACGACGTATATCCAAAGCGGTAATGTCCTCTTTTCTGCGGAAGGCAAAGCGACCGACTGGCAAGATCGGATCGGGCAACTGATTCGCGCGCATTTCGGTTTGGAGGTCACGGTGATGGTCGTAACGGAAGCCGAATTGGCCGATGCGCTCGCGAACAATCCTTATCGCACCGAACCTGACGACGTCAACCCCTATTTTGGTTTCCTGCTGACAGCACCCGGGGAAACGGGTATAGCGGCCCTGGCGGAAATCGACTTCAGCCGGGATGAATATACGCTTCGCGACAGGGTAATCTATGTGTGTTATGCGGAGGGAGCCGGCAGCACCAAACTGACCAACGCCGTTATTGAACGCAAGCTGGGTGTGAAGGGCACGATGCGCAACCAGAAAACCGTCCGGCGCCTGCTGGAATTACTGACGGCATAAAAAAAACACCGCAGTGTGCGGTGTTTCGATAGCAATCTGTGTTTGTGTGTTTAAAACAGACGGATCAAACCATAGATGAGTCCGGCCAATAATGCCGATACCGGAATCGTCAGGATCCATGCGACCAGAAGGTTGCGTGTTACGCCCCAACGGACGGCAGACACCCGTTTGGTAATGCCCACCCCGATGATCGAACCCGTGATGGTGTGCGTGGTCGATACCGGAATACCGAAATGCTCCGTAATATATAGCGTGGCGGCACCTGCAGTTTCTGCGGCTACACCTTCCAGCGGTGTTACTTTGGTGATCTTCGACCCCATGGTTTTTACGATCTTCCAGCCACCGCTCAGCGTTCCGAGTCCGATCACCAGGAAACTCGCCAGCGGTACCCACCACCAGAAGCCATCGGCTACGAACATCTTGAAACGGGCATCTGATTCTGCGGCGAGGAATGCGGCGTCGTTCTCAATCTGTACTTTATAACAGATGACGGCTGCACCGATGATACCCATTACTTTCTGGGCGTCGTTGCCACCGTGGCCGAGGCTGAAGAGGGCCGACGACACCAACTGCAGTCGTTTGAACCATTGTTCGGCCTTTCCGAAGTTCGCCTTTCGGCAGATATGCATAATCAGGACGGTGACGAAATACGCAATCACGAGTCCGAGAAGCGGTGCACAGAAAATGAACAGGAAGGTCGGTACGACTTTAGCATAGTTCACCACATCTACCCCGCCCACTGACAGCGCGCCGGCGTGAGCCAGGGCAGCGCCCATGAAGCCTCCGAGGAGTGTGTGCGAGGAGGAAGACGGAATACCGAGTTTCCAGGTGGCGAGGTTCCAGATGATGGCGGCGATGAGTCCGGCCAGGATGACCTCAAGTGTAATGAATTGTTCGTCGACCGATTTGGCGATGGTGTTTCCGATCTTGAATTCGCCGATCCAGTATTTGGAAATGAAATAGGCGGCGAAGTTAAATACGGCGGCCCACAAAACCGCCTGGAAGGGCGTCAGTACTTTGGTCGCCACGATCGTTGCGATCGAGTTGGCCGCATCGTGAAACCCGTTGATGTAATCAAAAACGAGCGCCAGTATGATGATGATGATGAGAATCGTCATGCGCGGAGAATTAAGAGTGCTTCACAGCGATGGACTCCATCACGTTGGCGACGCTTTTGCACTTATCGGCTGCTGTTTCGAGCACCGACAATACCTCTTTGTACTTGATGATATTCTTCACATCCGTTTCATTCTCAAACAGGTCGGCTACGGCTTTGTCGTATACGGTATCGGATTTGTTTTCGAGTTTATAGATACGGCTGCACGCTTCTTTGATGCGCTTTACCTTCTTCAGGTTCTCGAGTTCCTTGACGGCGCCGTCGATCTGTTGGCAGGCTTCGAGCACGATCTCGGTCAGTTTGCGGATCGATTTTGTAATCTTGTCGACGTGGTAGAGACGCATCCGGCTAGACGCACCGTAAATGTTACCTGCGATATTGTCGATGGCTGAGATCAGCGCGTGGATGTCTTCCCGGTCGAACGGCGTAATGAAATTCGTGCTGAGTTGGAGGTTGACTTCCTTGGCGATGTCCTCACCAATGGCTTCATACTCTTCGATTTTCTGGAACAACGCGTTCCGTTCACTCGCCGGCAGGTTGACCACCTCGTGGAGGGCGTTGGCCATCAGGATGAGGTTTGCGGTCGCTTTTTCAAACAGGGGAAAAAAGGTCTTGTCTTTCGGGACGAAGAACTGGAAAATGTTGTTGAGGGATGCCATATGAGGTTTTTTGACGGGGCAAAGGTATCGGGGCTGTGTTAAGTTAGTGTTAAGTTAATGTGAAGTAGTGGGGAGTTTGAAGTCGCAGTCGCAGTCTCAGTCACAGAAGTTGGCAGTGGGCAGTCTCAGTCTCAGTCTCAGTCTCAGTCTCAGTCTCAGTCTCAGTCTCAGTCTCAGTCGCAGAAGTGAGCAGTGGACAGTGGGCAGTGGACATTCAATCGAACGAGGTAACGACATTACACCGCCCATTTGTCATCCTCGGACGGAGGGATTCCATTCGCTGGACTGTCTCAGTCGCAGTAGCGTGATTCACAGTTTTTGAGATCTTCGTTGCTAGGACGCTCGGGGATTCAGGGACTGAGTTACCCACCCCTCAACTCCAACTCATTCGGATCACCACTTCATCGGCCTTCACCTCCACCGTTCCGCCAAAAGCATCGTGCTCTCCGGGATGGATGTCGTACACTTTTGTTTGTCCCGACAGCAAAGGCGTGACGTCTTTGAGGCGTTTACTCGACTGTATCCACTGATGTATCTGTGCGGGATGAGCTCGAAATCGTACAACGAATTCACGGGTAAAAAGGTCACCGTATTGGGTGACTCCCACCTTTTCATGGTCTACCGGAATTTTGGCAAGACCGCCCCAATCAAGCGTGGTTTGTATCGCTTCCTTCCGACTCCAGGGCGCCACATAAGGCGAGAAAAACAGCAGGTAAGCCGCAATCCCACAGAGAAATAGAACGAGGAGGGTTGCGAAGTATCGTTTGGAAAGCACGTAGTGTGGTTTAGGGTTTTGTATGACCTGTTGTGAGGACGGGTTCAATCTTAGTCGCAGTCAAAATTTACAATTTTGAACATCTTCGGTGTTGGGACGCTCAGGCGCTCAGGCGCTCATGGACTCCGTTACTCAGTTACCCCCAACGCTTTTACTACTTTTTCTCCGTCACGAACCAAGAGGAGACATACGCTGTAAAGGTACCGAATAACCCAACTCCGGCGGTCATGAGTATGGCGGCGATGATCCTACCCTCTGTTGTGACGGGGAACTTGTCCCCATATCCTACGGTTGTAATCGTAACATAAGCCCACCAAATGGCGTCTTCGGCAGTTTTGATGTTACTAGTCGGCTCTTTCTCCACCTGCAGGATGGCAATGGCCGAAAATATCACGAGTAAAACGGCAATGAGCGAGACCGACGTCAGGGCGCCTTTTGCCTTATTTGAAAACAGATGATCGATGACGCCCTTCGTCGTACGAAACGCCCGAATGATGCGGAATAAGCGGATGATGCGCAGCAGTCGACCGGCTCGTAGAAAATCGACCATCGGAAT
>DATGXZ010000417.1:0-15750 GCA_035298445.1 Flavobacterium sp. | reverse complement strand
GATCTCGTCTCCATCGATGTCATAGGTGACCTCGACCTCGCCTTTGGTGTTGAGCAGGTCGGTGGTTTTCTGCATGATGTCACGTACCCGAACGAGGGATTGCGACGACGACAATACGGCATCGGCCTTGCTGTGTGCAAGGATCCCGTCGACAAGGCGGCGGAGGGTGTCGCTTGATTGGTCGAGCATTTTAAGCAACTCCTGTGCATTGCCGGGCAAGATTGTGCCGTAATCGGTCAATACGATCTGGGCCAGCGACGAAATATTAGCCAGGGGTGATTTGATGTCGTGGGCGGCTACCTGTGCGAAGCGTTCGAGTTCTTCGTTATGGGTGCGAAGCTCCGTAGCCTTTTTTTCGAGCAGGATCTTGCTTTTCCGCAACTCAAACAGGCTGACGACCTGGTGGGAGAGCGAGCGGAGCGCCTCTACTTGCTGGGGTGACAGGTCTTTAGGTGTATTGTCGATGACACAGAGCGTCCCGACCGGCAATCCGTCGGGTGTAACCAGCGGTACGCCGGCGTAGAAAATCACCTGGGGTGAGCCTGTAACTAGCGGATTGTCTTCAAAACGGGAATCGCGTCGGGCATCGTTGACGGTAAAAACGTTTTTGGGTTCCAAAATGGCATGCCCGCAAAACGAGATGTCGCGTGGCGTTTCATTACTAAGGGGCCCGATTTTCGACTTGAACCACTGTCGATTCTGGTCGACGAGGGTAATCGAGGAAATGGGAGTCCCGCAGATTTGCGAAGCCAGTTTGGTTATGTCGTCGTATTCGGCCTCGGGTAAGGTATCGAGAATGGAATACTCGTGCAAGGCATGAAGTCGTTCAGCCTCGTTTTGGGGAATTGGGGCGGTTTCCATGGCCTGTTTTATGCCAACAGGGGTCTGGCTTTATTGTTGCGTAAGCGGAACGTTGTAAAATACGCCTTGTTGGAAGTTCACATTGGAAGGCACGAGATCAGATTCGCCCTCGTATTTTGCGTTGAACTTAAATTCACCCGAAATGATTCCTTGAGTAAAAAGACACTTGTTGATGGTGACTTCTACATTACCCGGATCTTCGAGGAGGGAATTCTGACCAGTGTAGTAAGTGATCGCTGAACCTTGT
Organism: Flavobacterium sp.; assembly: GCA_035298445.1. Taxonomy (GTDB): domain Bacteria; phylum Bacteroidota; class Bacteroidia; order Flavobacteriales; family Flavobacteriaceae; genus Flavobacterium. The sequence continues at coordinate 14,642 of DATGXZ010000417.1, read as the reverse complement.
TCGGTAAACTGATAGGAAGCGGAAACGTCATCAAGTTCGTCATTACCGTCGTCGCCATCGGTGTCGCGATATGTGTAAGTAATCGGGTTAAACTGCGTAATTTCAACTGGCGGAGTCGGAAAACGCAGGATAACCGATTCGAGTCCGCGATAGGCGTTGACGTACGTATAGCCATCAAGCGTATATGCGCTTGCCACATCCGCCTGCCAGACAAAATTATCCTTACGACCCTGAAAGCCTGGATCGTTGAATTTGACATCCGACTCACAGGAAACCAGGGCCGTTATCATGAGCAGTAAAGCAAACACCTTTTTCATCAAGGACACAACTTAATTCGGTTGAAATGAATTTTTCGATTACAAAAATAGGTTTTAAAACGAAATACGCTAGCGAAAATCGGTTTATTTGGGTTTTACCACAAATTTTAACGGGAATGTTATGGGGAAGTCGAAAGTCTGGAGTCGAAAATCGAAAGCCAAAAACCAGGATGGCGACGCCAGGTGCTTTCAAAATGTCGTGGCATGTGATGATCCTCCCTTTTGGCGATCGATAACTTTGTGTTGGTTTTCATTTAGTCTTCCCTCTGGCTTTTCGACTTTCGACTTAAGACTTTTTACTTCCAAATACCCGTCGATCAAAAAAATACCTATATTTGCACCCTTATTTAACCGGGGTCGTGTACCCCACAATTAATCTAATAGATTATGCCTGTACGAATCAGACTTCAGAGACACGGTAAAAAAGGGAAACCTTTCTACTGGGTCGTGGCCGCCGACTCGCGGTCAAAAAGAGATGGTAAATACCTTGAAAAACTGGGTATCTACAATCCAAACACCAATCCTGCCACTATCGACCTGAACCTCGATGCTGCCGTTCAATGGCTGCACAACGGGGCACAGCCGACCGATACGGCCCGTGCTATCCTTTCGTATAAAGGAGCACTTTTGAAGCACCACCTCGACGGTGGCGTAGCAAAGGGCGCCCTGACACAGGAAGCTGCCGACGCGAAACTGGCAAAATGGCTCGAAGAAAAAACAGCTAAGGTAGACGCGAAGAAAGCGGGTCTTTCTGATGCGAAAGCCGACGCAAGGGCAAAAGCGCTGAAAGCTGAGCAAGAAGCAAATGAGAAACGCGCCGCTGCTGCCAAGCAGGCGGAAGCCGAACTGATTGCTGCTGCCCAGGCGGAAGAGGCTGCTGCCACTGCCGAAGAAGAAACAGTAGAAGCGGTTGCGGAAGAAGCACCAGCGGTCGAAGAAGCTCCGGCTGAAGAGGCTCCTGCTGCTGAAGCAAGCGAAGAAACAGAAGCGTAACACCGTATCGCGTGCGCAAGGAAGAGTGTTTCTATCTGGGTCGCATTGCGAAAAAGTTCAGTTTCAAGGGCGAAGTATTGTGTTGGTTAGACACCGACGAGCCCGAACGCTACGAAAATATGGAATCAGTGTTTGTCGAACAGGGCAAACATCTGGTTCCATTTTTTATTGAACAAAGCAGCCTTCACAAGAACGACCTCTTACGGGTGCGTTTCGAAGACGTCAAAACCGAGGCAGAAGCCGACGCTATTCTCGGATCGGCCCTCTACCTGCCGCTTTCCATGCTGCCCAAATTATCCGGCAACAAATTCTACTTCCATGAAGTCATCGGTTTCGAAATTGAGGATGTCACCCGCGGCGTCTTCGGCGTCATCGAAGCCGTAAACGATACCACGGCCCAACCGCTGTTCGAAGTAAAAAACGGCGAGGTCGAACTGCTCATCCCACTCATCGATGCCTTCCTCGTCAAAATCGACCGGGCGAAAAAACGCGTGGTGATGAACCTGCCAAGGGGGTTAATTGACATGTATTTGGGGAGTTGACAATTGATAATTGATAGGGGGCCTTGGGGCTCTTTTTTTGTTTTTAGGGGAAGCTATTCCGGCTTTTCGCTGCAAGCTTTTTTCGAAACTGCTGCTTTTTCAGCTTCCGCAAACGGCTTCCGTTGGTCGCCGCCGCGAAAAGCGAAAAAGCACGCGCTTCCGTTCAAAAGGCTTTTCGCTGCAATCCGGGCTAGGAGGGTCGGCAGTTTTCAGTCGCAGTCGCAGTTTTCAGTCGCAGTGGGCAGCAAGCAGTTGGCAGTATGCAGTTGGCAGTGAGCAGATCCTAATTACGAAAGAAAGCGTGAGTTACGGTCGATCGTATATCACCTTTCCCATTTGCGTCTTCGTGCCTTCGTGGCAGAGGTAGTTCGTAGTTAACAAATAAAATGTGAGTTGCGGTCAATCGTGTAGCAATTTTTCAATTGGCGTCTTCGCGCCTTAGTGGCCCAATACGGGACTAAAAACTGATGTTGGCAGAGGTAGGTTGTAACTACGAGAGACAGGTTGAGTTACCGTCACCCGTATAAAATTTTCCATTGGCGTCTTCGTGCCTTAGTGGCCCAATACGGAACTAAAAACTGATGGTGGCAGGGGTAGGTTGTAGTTACGAGAGACAGGTTGAGTTGCCGTCACCCGTATAAAATTTTCCATTGGCGTCTTCGTGCCTTAGTGGCCCTTACGTAACCACTAACCGATATGGCAGTGAGTACTTGAAAGCCCTCGCTTTCATAACTTGCCCAACCCGGGCGAATGGCCGACCTTTGCCCTAAACAACCTTACGATGCCGTTTCAATTCAAGCAATTCATTATTTCACAGGAAAAAGCAGCCATGAAAGTAGGCACCGACGGCGTGTTGCTCGGCGCGTGGACTCCGGTCGACCACCGCCCACAGACGATCCTGGATATCGGCGCGGGCACCGGACTCATCGCGCTCATGCTTGCACAGCGCACCACAGCCGACCAAATCGACGCCCTGGAAATCGACGCCGACGCCTACGAAGAATGCGTAGGGAATTTTGAGAATTCACCCTGGAACGACCGCCTGTTCTGCTACCATGCCAGCCTCGACGATTTCATGGACGAGCTGGAAGACGAAACGTACGACCTCATCGTCTCCAACCCGCCCTTCTACTCCGCCGGCTTCGGGTCGGGCGACGAGAAACGCGATACGGCCCGGCAAAACGCGGCGCTGCCGTTCACCGACCTTTGTGAAGCGGCTTCCCTGCTGCTATCGGAGGACGGTGTGTTTTGCGTCGTTATCCCCTATGTCGAAGAACAGGCATTCGTAGCCACAGCCGTCGAAAATGGCCTGTATCCCTTTCGTATCACACGGGTCAAGGGCGCGCCGACCACCGATATCAAACGCTCCCTCCTCGCCTTTCGGTCAGCGCACTCTGATATGACGATGGACGAACTGGTCATCGAAACCGCCCGCCATGAATATACCGCCGACTACATCGCCCTGACACAGGACTTTTTCCTAAAGATGTGATTATGTCTCTAACAAAAAGTGTGTTTCTGCAACATTTTGTTGGTTTTTGATTAACCTGATTTTTCAGGCGCTCGGCCCTCGGCTAAGCAATTGCGAATTTTTCGGGTTTCCGGACTATTTCACCACAAAAAATTAGGAATTTGTTATATCCGTTCGCTAATTTTGCGAAGCTCAAAAAAAAGACAACGCATGAAACCCGATCTGTTCCAGGCTCCCGACTACTACCTTCTCGATGAATTGCTGACCGACGAGCACAAATTAGTGCGCGACGCAGCCCGCGAGTGGGTCAAACGCGATGTATCTCCGATCATTGAAGAATACGCACAGCGCGCCGAATTTCCGACGCAAATCATCCAGGGATTGGCAGATATTGGGGCATTCGGACCTTACATTCCGGAAGAATATGGCGGTGCCGGACTCGACCAGATTTCCTACGGACTCATCATGCAGGAAATCGAGCGGGGCGACTCGGGCGTACGTTCCACCGCATCGGTACAGTCCTCCTTGGTGATGTATCCAATCTGGAAATACGGCAACGAAGAACAACGTCGCAAATACCTCCCAAAATTGGCTTCTGGCGAATGGATGGGTTGCTTCGGTCTCACCGAACCCGATTACGGCTCAAACCCGGGCGGCATGGTGACCAACTTCAAGGATATGGGCGACCACTACCTCCTGAACGGCGCTAAAATGTGGATCTCTAACGCACCATTCGCACAGGTGGCTGTAGTGTGGGCGAAGAACGAAGAAGGCCGTATCCACGGTTTGATCGTCGAGCGCGGTATGGAAGGCTTCTCTACGCCCGAAACACATAACAAATGGTCACTGCGCGCTTCGGCAACCGGTGAATTGATTTTTGACAACGTGAAGGTACCGAAAGAGAACCTTCTTCCGAATAAATCCGGCTTGGGCGCGCCACTGGGGTGCCTTGACTCGGCCCGCTACGGCATTGCGTGGGGTGCCATCGGTGCTGCTATGGATTGTTACGATACCGCGCTTCGCTATTCGCAAGAGCGCATCCAGTTCGATAAACCAATAGGTGCCACGCAACTCCAGCAAAAGAAACTGGCCGAGATGATCACCGAGATCACCAAAGCGCAGCTCCTGACCTGGCGCCTTGGTGTGCTTCGCAACGAAGGCAAAGCCACAACGGCCCAGATTTCCATGGCAAAACGTAACAACGTGAACATGGCGATTGAAATCGCACGCGAAGCACGCCAAATACTGGGCGGAATGGGCATCACGGGAGAATACTCGATCATGCGCCACATGATGAACCTCGAATCGGTCATCACGTACGAAGGCACGCACGACATCCACTTGCTCATTACCGGTATGGACATAACGGGGTTTGCAGCATTTAAATAAAAATATATCCCGCTCATCGCGGGATTTTTTTTCACCCATCGAATACCTTAACAAAGGTACAGTTTTGCGATATCTCCCCTTGATGGTTTTCCAGAACTTTGATGCGGCTTCTTAACAGAGGAGAACCCAAACCGCTCGCCAATGGTGTCTTTATCGCGACTTCCAGATGAATCCGTCCAATAGGTAATGCGTCAATTGGGGAACGGTCAGCAATGGTACCAAAAGCACTGACCAAGACGAAAAATCTACTTCTGCCACTTCGAAATGGTCGTTCCATACCATCACATCCCAAACGTATTCTTCTGTGAAAGCCAGCATTAGTAGTATGGCAACATAGAGGACGAGGCCAGGAAGGTACTTCAAGGATGCAAGTCCCCCTAGCATCTCTCGCGGCTTCGCATCTATTTCCCTCAAATACACTAATGCTATATAGGGGATACCGTGGGAGACCACATTGAGTAAGGTAAAAATCAGGTCGTTATCGAAATAAACGATTCCGGTATACCACGAGATACCTGTTCCTATAATGATGGCATGCTTCGGAAGATTGACATAACGCGCCACTACTGCTTCGTATACCGTACGAAAGCCATACAACACTACAATGCCCGCGTATATCCAACCCAGAACCGAAAGAAGTGCGGCGCTTTCGAACCGAAAGAACTCATGCTCTGTGAACCAGTTGAACCGGCGTTCCGACGAGCAGAACCAAAACAACATCGGATATCCGGCTGCGCTGTAGATAAATACACTATCAAGAAAAACCGACAGACGTGTTTTTGGCTCCTGCCGGCTGTATAAACGCATAAACCCATATTGCTGCCGGATGAAATGAAAGACCGCTACATAGGCCAAAACGCTCCAAAACACCGCGCTTCCGAACGAAAACAACACAAGCCCTACTAAAAACGAAACTATAGGAAGAACTACCAGCAGCCGTTTTCGTTCCCGAAATCGACTCGGCACCAAATAGGTCTTGAAGAGTGTTGCATATACATGTGCTACGTCCACAAACACAATAAGGAACAACCAGACATAAAAAGGATAGCTTTCTTCGATTGCGTCAAGTTCCCGGTGGAAGAGGAACGCAATGGCCGTGACAATAAAGGCGGGCCCCAGAATAAAGACACTGTCGGTTAGTGGTTTATGAATCCATGGCTGTTTCATGGCTGCATGGCTTTAGCGGCGTCAATACCTTGGTGGAAAGCTTCTTCGAAAACAGAGATTCCCGACAAGTCGGTGTGGGCGAAAAACACCTTCCCTTCAATCGGCTGAGCGGCGGCCTTGCGTTCCTCCCCAAATATAAATCCCGGCACGGGACTCACCATTCCATGTCCGAGGCGGTGTATCCGTATTTCTGAAGTCCGCTCTTCGATATCGGGATGTGCCGTCCTCAAGTCGTCGAACACAAACTTTTTCCAATAGTCAACTCCCTTTTCGTACAGTTCTTTACGTGACTTCCTTGTGTCGGTATCAGCAAAACTATGATAGTATGTAATCACCTGTTTACCGTTTGTCTGCCCAAGGCTTTGGTGTTGGTCATAGATATAACCGAGCCCTTTTGCTCCCTGAATTACATTATCCCAACTCAATGGTTGACTGCCATTGTCCGGAAGGACCTCGACCGTAAGAGTTGCCAACAACCACGGCGAATAGGTAAATCCGTTCGCTCTTCGATTACGAAAAAGATAGCGGTTCACAAACTGCGGTGTGGCCATTAATACCTTACCTGCCTCTATTCGCACTGACCTGCCTTCTTTTTCGTCATACGCTAAAGCCGTTACGCCGGTCGAATGAACTCTAACCTCGTACACCAGGTGCCGTTTAAGCGTCTTGCCCACGACATATCGGGAAAGGTGCGTCGCAAGACGGGCATTCCCTTCGGGCCAAGTAAGTACTGTATCGGAATTCTCGCGCCCACTATTGTGTTTCCTCCCCGCAAAATAATGAATGCCCGCCCAGGCAGACACGCCGTCAATGCCCAGACCGAAATCGTCTCGACAGCAATAATTGACGTATTCCAGCAAAAGTGGGTCGGTAAATCCTTCTGATAGCATCCACGACTTCATAGTGTGGGTGTCTAGGCTACGAATCGTCTTGTCGGACGAAGACTTTGAGACCGGCAGGTCAAACCAATACCGTCCGTTGGCGTCTTTCTGTTCACGAAAGTATGCCATCCTGTTAAAGAAAACATTGGTTTGGCGATACCCTTGGGTGGCTTCTGACTGCCGGGGAACGAGCCCTTCCTGCCATGAATTCCGAAAGAACAGCCTCTCATCGGGCGCAAAGACCAATTGTGTTTCGTCGAATTGGGGTAGACCCTTTTCATCAAACCCTACAATGATACCTTCCTCTTTCAGGAACGCGATTAATTCGTAATCGCCCTTATTCGGAAGCGGTAAATAATGCGCGCCCAGCGGATATTTCGAAAAACGGTTTTCGCCGTTAGACGCGTTACCTCCCAAATGGTCTTCCATCTCAACCAATATAAAATCTGAAATCCCGTCTTTGGCCCATTGCCGTGCCGCACTGAGCCCTGAAATGCCCCCTCCTACAATCAGATACTGAGCGCTAAGCGTGATAGAGGGTTTAGGAAAATCTTTGGTCCACAGCCGGTGACCCAAAACGTGCCGGGTACCTGTCAGCCATACCAATGCCGATGCGGTTTTGTTTCGGCAAAACTCTAGGAACGGAAGGGTAATGGCAAGCGCTCCCATACCCAACAGAAACCTACGCCGGCTATAGCTTTCCCCATTCTTCATCGAAATATCGTACTAAAACCTGGTTATCAAGGCGGTTGACTTCCACATTGCGGGCAATCATATCCGCCGGAAATTGGTTCAATCTCGTAAACGCATAATCGTAAAAACGAAGTCCTTTGACCTTTCGTCGTACGGCTCCAATACGCGTAGATTTATTCTTGGCGGCAATAGTGAAACCCCATTCCCCAAAAGAGGGCACGTAGGCGTGGTACGCTTCTACCACTGGAAATATGACCTTCATCGTTTTATTGATACACCAAAAAGACTTCGGCGCGAAATAAGGGGACGTTGTTTGGACGACCACTACCGCTTCAGGTGTGAGGCGTCTTTCAAGCTCACGGTAAAAAGTGAGGGAATACAACTTGCCCAAGCTATAATTCGAGGGATCAGGAAAATCGACAATAGCTACATCATATTGCCTTTCGTCACCCATTAGCCAAAGAAACGCATCCTGGTTGCAAACGGTCACTTTTGGATTTGACAATGACTGTTGATTGAATCCCGTCAAAATCGGATTTGTGGCACACAATTTTGTCATACCCTCGTCCAGGTCTACCAGGGTAATCGTTTCGACGTTAGGATATTTCAGTATTTCGCGTACGGCCAGTCCGTCGCCGCCCCCAAGAACCAATACATTTCGTACGTGTCCGGCAGCGGCCATCGCGGGATGCACCAATGCTTCGTGATACCTGTATTCATCGGCCGAACTGAATTGGAGGTTGTTGTTCAGGTAGAGCCGGTAATCGCTCTTATTATGTGTCAGCACAATACGTTGGTACGGTGTGGTATGTGTATACACAACATTCTCGCCGTACAGCTTACCTTCCGAGTAGGAAAGTATATCATCCGACAGCCAAAAAACAACGAGAAGCAATATAAACGAGGAGAAGGCTTTGGCTTTAAGCCAGCCTACGTGTTTCAATTCGGCTTTCAGCAGATAGCAAAGCACGATCGCAATAGCGACGTTAATCATCCCGAAGAACAAGGACGTGCGCATCAGTCCCAATTGGGGCAAAAGTACGAGAGGAAACAGGATGGAAGCGAGGAGCGCTCCGATATAATCAAAAGTAAAGACGTTCGAAACCAAATTCCGGAACCGTACCCTATCCTTCAGAATATTCATGAGCAACGGTATCTCAAGCCCCACCAAACATCCGGTAAGGAACACGATGAAGTACAGTACGGGCTGAAACCAACTGACGCTTTCGAAAAGAAGGAAAAGAAGAACAGAACTCAGTCCGCCCACCAATCCCACCAGGATCTCAATCTCTACGAACCGATTCAGCCTATCGCGGACAAGGTATTTTGAAAACCATGAGCCCACACCCATCGAAAAAAGGTAGACACCAATGATAAACGAGAACTGTTTGACCGAATCGCCCAAGAGGTAACTTGCCAGCGCCCCGGCCACTAGTTCGTACACAAGCCCACAGGTCGCAATCGTGAAAACCGCGAACAGCAGAAGAAGCGAGAACCGATTAGGTCTTTTATCCATGAATGGCTGCGCTTACGATCATCGAGATACCGATGATAAAGGCCCCAAACACGATGGCGATGGCGATATTTTTGTTCTCTACGATTTCCTTCCAGGTCTTTTCCGGAGTTAGTTTTTCTACAATGAAATACGCCAGGAAAAGAATGGCAATCCCAATGAAAGAAAAAAGCACAGACGTGATGATGGGGCGTAACAGTTGGTCAATATCCATAGTCATGTTATTTATGATAAAATCGTGCGCCATTGTACGCGTTACCGACAGGCCGATACGACTCGGTCGTCTCGCAATCGCAGATTCGACTTCCTGAAAAGGTCGCGTAAAGAAAATAAACATACATAGAGGCTGCGATGGCCACTAATATATAATGCTTGCGTATGTAAGAAATCAAATTCTTCATCAATAAGGCGAATAAGGGCTGTCCGCCCAACGGCGGGTCTCAATATAGCGATAATAGCCGAAAAACGCGACCCCCACTATCCCTAGTCCGCAAATACCCATCCAGATATTGTGCATAGAAGGGTCTCTCCATGTCGCTGTAACCGTCATGTCCCGATTCAATTGGTCGTCCGATTGGTGTGACGGACTGATGACCAGATGGTATTTTCCTGCCGGGACCCCACAAATGTTGAATTTTTCGTTTGTACTACCTTCCGTCCAGTTCTCTCCATCCGTATATCCATGATAATACTCAATATCTTTCGTTGCATACACTTCTTCATTTGTGGCTTCATTCACAAGGCCAACTGAAATATTGGCCCAGGAGTTATCAACGGCACTCTGCGCTTCGATGGTAAGAGGAGCAGCTCCTCCTCTGAGATAAAACGTGGGCGAGACATATTCTTTGCCATCGAAAGGTAAGGTGACGTTCAGCACGTCACTCCCCACCTGGTTGACAAAGACGGCAACATGGGTTATAATCATTAACAGTATCGCACAACCAAATATGACAATCGTCGGTTGCAGTGGGAACGGAAACGGTTGCACCATACTGATTCCGGCCTTATATGGAAGCTTTACGCCACCGAACGCCTTCCGTATGGAAGAACGACTGACATGTTCTCCGAAATAGACGCATGTTTTACCGTCTACAGTTTCAAACGACAGCATTTGGGGTGGTGCGATATACTCCCGCATGACGACCTTTCCAGATGGAATCGCAAAGTCAAAAAAGCCCTGTGCAGAGACAATTTGTGCGTCCGTTTTGGAATAAATATCATACGCGACGTTCTCGAAATGCGCGCGTTTGTTAGTGGAATTTACCACTTCCTCCCCTATCTCCCGCAGGAAAATAAAATGCCCGTCACTTTCTGAGAGAAAACGGAAATTGCCCTCTCCGTCTATCAGGATATACTCCTTCCAGAAATACGAACCGTACACCCGCTTGACTATAACGCCAGTCACCTCGTATGCCACGCCGAAGAGCGTTGCCTTCTGTCCTACTGTGAACGCATCGTCGTATTTTCGCTCACTAAACGTACGGATACCGGTCCAAGTTCCCTGCTCATTTCGAAACAATCTCCGGCAGGTGGGACAGGCGAATGATACGATCTCTGGGATCGCAACTGACGTATGGGTATGAGTTTTACACTCCGGACACAAAAATTCCATCAACGCTCGATTTCAATATCTTTAAGTATCGCCGCGGAAAAATAGGAAACATAAGCATCCGCTAGCTGCCTGACCTTACGACCGTTGTCCTGAAGGTAATTGCAGAGGTAAACATCCAGGGTGAGTTGACCGAATTCGGGCCAGGTATGCACACAAATATGGGATTCTTTCAGACAATAGGCAATTGTGAAGCTATTATTGTCGAAGGTATGCTGGGAAACTCCCACTTTTTCCAATCCGAATTCAACTAAGAGAGCCTCTGTCTTCCGTATAAAACCCGATGCATCTGTCAGTAACGAACTTGAGCTAACCTGCAATGTCAGAAGCACATGGAGACCCGGGGAATACAATTCATTCATTATCTTTGTATGGAAGAGACGGTGATTATACGGCGACTTACAAAAAATGTTACAGGAATGTTAATGAAAAAGTAGCGACTCAACACAGTTGCTCAACGCTATGATATGAGAAGGATTGTAAACTATTTTTGGTGTATCTCACTACTGATTATATGCACCGCATGCAGCCAAGAGGATGCCGCCACTGGAACCCCGACCGACCCAATCAGCGTACCCGGCGTACCCAACGTACCTTCGGATCCCCCTATAACATTACGGCAACAGAAATACCTTGCGCTTGGTGACAGTTATACCATCGGCGCCAGTGTGTGCGAAGCCTGCCGCTTCCCGGCGCAACTGGAAGCCCGTCTCGAAACCGAGCTAGACGTCCCGTCTGACGTACAAACCGATATCATCGCCACAAGTGGCTGGACGACCACCAATCTGCTGGCCGCAATCGCAGCCGATGGTCCTGAAGAAAATTACGATCTGGTCACCTTACTAATTGGAGTGAACAACCAATACCAGGGACGTCCCTTTTCCTTATATGAAACCGAATTCCCGCAGTTGCTAGACAAAGCCATCCTTTTGGCAAAAGGCGACCCAAGCCGGGTGATTGTAGTATCGATTCCGGATTATGCCTACACACCTTACGGACAAGGAAGGCCCAACCCGGCGGGTATTTCCGCGCAGATTGACCAATACAACACCTTCGCCATGAACCACGCGGCATCGAAGAATGTGCGCTTTGTAAATATTACGGATATCACCCGCGAAGGCCTTTTCAGTACCTACCTGGTCGCTGTCGACGGCTTACATCCATCGCAACAGGCCTACGCCCGGTTCGTTGAGCGCCTGCTGCCTCCCGCACTAGAAATTCTTCAGTAGACTACCCTTACGCTTCCGGTGCCAGTTCAATGGCCAGTCCGTCGATTTCAGGGGTGATATGGATTTGGCAACCCAAACGACTGTTGTCTTTTACGTTAAACGCCTCTGATAGCATCGCCTCTTCATCATCATTTCTTTCCGGTAGCGGCACGTCGTTCAGCACGTAGCACTGGCACGATGCGCACATGGCCATGCCGCCACAGATTCCGATCGTACCTTCCGGCGCCAATTCATACATCCGAACGATTTCCATAACGTTCAGGTTCATATCGGTCGGCGCGTCTACTTTGTGGGTGACGCCGTCGCGGTCGGTGATGGAGAGAAGTATGTCCATGGAAGGAGTTAGGAATTAGGAGTTAGGGGTTAGGATTTAAGGGTTTGAAAAAGCACTGTTACTCCTTCGATTACTTGGGCATCATAGAACGAATAAGTGCATGCAGCATTTTAGAGATCTCATCAAGATTTCGGACGATTTCATCAAAAATCTCGACGGAAATATACATCAGCCGAACGGAAAGATAAGCCATCGACTTCACTTCGCTGGCGGAACCCAGTGAAAAATAAAGAAAACGTATGAAATCCTTATTCGTCCTACGTCCAAATCCTTCAGCAATGTTGTTCGAAATCGACAAAGCAGCTCTACGTAGCTGATCACGGAACGAGCGGTCAGTTATGGCGTCTGAACATCTGTAAATGTCGACAGTGAAGTCCTGGGACTTTCGCCACACAATCAAATCTTCGAAACGTTGAACCGCCATCGCTTTTGTACCCTAAGCATTGGCAAAAATAGAAAATCGCCATAGGATTTACTTACGGAAAAACCGCATGCTTATCAACAAACTGAGAAGTGACCCTATCCCTAACTCCTAAATCCTAACTCCTAAATCCTACCTCCCTACTCTATCGCCTTCACCACCGCTTTCTCCGCTTCCTTTCGCGTGCCGTCGAAGCCGTCGACACCCGAAACGGTCGTGTATTTCAGGACGTATTTCTTACCGGGGTTCATGCGTCCGTAGACACTTTGGCACATCAGGGTCGCTTCATGGAAGCCACATAGAATAAGTTTCAGCTTACCTGGATAGGTGTTCACGTCACCAATGGCGTAAATGCCGGGTATATTGGTTTGGTAATCAAGTGCATTGTTGACTTTGATCGCATTCTTCTCGATTTCGAGTCCCCAGTCGGCAATCGGGCCGAGTTTCGGCGACAGCCCGAACAACGGAATGAGGTGGTCACATTCGATGCGTTCCAGGGTGCCGTCGCGGTCAATGTCGATGGCTTCCAGATGTCCGTTGCCGTGAAGGCTTTTCACTTCAGCGGGCGTGATCAGGTTGATTTTACCAAGGTTCTTCAATTCCTGTACTTTCTCGACCGAATCAAGCGCACCACGGAACTCGTTACGACGGTGGATCAGCGTTACCTCATCGGCTACATCCGACAGGAAGATGCTCCAGTCGAGGGCCGAATCGCCACCACCCGCAATCACGATGCGCTTGCCGCGGAACTTCTCGGGATCGCGTACGAAATACTCGACGCCTCTCTCCTCATACAGCGCAATGCCTTCGATTTCAGGTTTCCGAGGTTCAAAGCTGCCAAGTCCGCCCGCTATAGCGATAGAATTACACTTCACCTTCGTGCCGCGATCTGTCGTGACGATGAAGGTGCCGTCTTCGAGTTTGTCAATGGTTTCAGCGCGTTCGCCAAGTGTGAAGCCCGGCTGGAATTGCTTGATTTGCTCCATCAGGTTGTTGACCAGGTCACCGGCCAACACCTCTGGGAAACCGGGGATGTCGAAAATGGGTTTTTTCGGATACAATTCCGCCAACTGCCCACCCGGCTGCGGAAGGGCGTCGATGATATGGCACCGGAGCTTCAGGAGTCCGGCTTCAAAAACGGCGAAGAGTCCGGTTGGGCCCGCGCCAATAATCAATATATCGGTTGTGATCATGTAATACAGCTACAAATGCGATTCCAAAACTACGGCAGGCCTGCCGCAGCGTTTGTGATAATTATCACAAATTATGCAATGTTTTCGACCGTCTCGATCTGCGGTGCAAACTTCTTGATGGTCGTTTCAACCCCCGCACGAAGCGTCATTTGGTTGACACTGCAGGCGGTGCAGGCTCCTTCCAGGCGCACTTTGACGTGTTTTTCGTCTTCGATGCGGATGAGCTGGATGTCGCCCCCGTCCGATTTCAGGAACGGCCGGATTTCATCGAGCGCCTGCTGTACACTTAAGGTAAGTTCTTCTGTCGTCATTTCCGGATAGTTTGCGTTTAGTTTTTCTTTACAGCCGAGCAGCCTGCCATCGTGGTGATCTTGATGGCTTCGGTGGGTGGAAGGGCGTCATTGCGGCGCACGGTTTCCTGCACAACATTGCGCGTCACTTCCTCAAAGATACCCTCGAGCGCCGAAGCGGTTTGCAAAGCGGCCGGACGTCCGTAGTCACCCGCCTCGCGAATCGACTGCACGATCGGAATTTCGCCGAGGAACGGCACCCCCAGATCGGCGGCCAGGTTCTTGGCTCCTTCTTTTCCGAAGATATAGTATTTGTTCTCCGGCAGTTCTTCCGGTGTGAAATACGCCATGTTCTCGATGATACCTAGTACGGGTACGTTGATGCTTTCCGACTGGAACATCCCTACCCCTTTCTTGGCATCTGCCAGGGCTACGGCCTGTGGCGTACTTACCACGACCGCACCCGTAATCGGCAGCGATTGCATGATGGAAAGGTGGATGTCGCCTGTTCCCGGCGGCAGGTCGAGCAAGAGGAAATCAAGTTCGCCCCAATCGGCGTCGAATATCATTTGGTTCAGGGCTTTTCCTGCCATCGGACCC